>CAMWLS010000004.1 GCA_947175205.1 uncultured Porphyromonadaceae bacterium
GCTGATCCGGGAGTAGCTATAACAGTTTCAACTGAGGGAATAGGAGGCGGAACGGATCCGGTGTGTGCAGTCTCTACATTAGCGATGTTTACCACTATAGTTTCCTCTGTAATGTCAGGGCGCGGCAGCTCAGGAGCTGATCCGGGAGTATCTATAACAGTTTCATCTGAGGGAATAGGAGGCGGAACGGATCCGGTGTGTGCAGTCTCTACATTAGCGATGTTTACCACTATAGTTTCCTCTGTAATGTCAGGGCGCGGCAGCTCAGGAGCTGATCCGGGAGTATCTATAACAGTTTCATCTGAGGGAATAGGAGGCGGAACGGCACCGTGGTGTTTGTTTCCGGACGGCACGGATTCTGAATGTGAGTCAGCAGGTGGTACAGGAGGTATATTTGGTGTGCTCATGGTCAGTTGTTATAATAGATGTTGCGATATTCGTTCTCAGTATTGTTATTGGAATAGCTGTTACCGTACCAGTCAGTATAAGTAGAGGTCCAGTTACGGTTACGGCGTATCCAGTTCCCATATTCATCATACTCATAATCAGAGTAAGAATATGTCTGGGGGCTTCCATAAGATGTTGAAACCGTGCTGGAGATAAGTTCGCCGTTATCGTTATACCTGAATGTGTAAGTGGTGTAGTCAGATGAGAGAGAGGTGACATTATTATGGCCTGCATCCCATCCTACGGTGTAAGACCCGTAAGAACCCAGAGAGGTGATGTAACCGTCAGCATCGCGCTCAGCATAGCTGTGGCGGGTGCTGTTCCCTTCTTCATCAAAAGAGTCATCAAAGTCATAAACGCCTCTGTAATGTGTAACAGAGCTTACGGGACCCTTAACGGCGTTGAATTTCTGGTCCGGGGTGCTGTGAGTTTTCATATACTCCATATATCCCTGTCTCAACTTATTAAATTCTTCAGGAAGCTGGGCTATGGCATTACGGTCATTTTTCTCTTTCTTGGCATCGGCCTCATCCTGCGCTTCCTGAGCCGCCAGGGTGACACGTCTATGCTGAACTGAGAGAAAGTGAGACCCTACGGCGCAAGAGCCGGCAAGCACAGTGAGGACCAGCATTATGACTGAAGCCATCTTTATTTTAGAACTCTCATTACGCGCCAGGGACGCGCCTACGCATATGGCCGCTATTGCAATGGCCATAACAACTCCAAAGACTATCCAGCGGCTAACGCTTACAGATGCAGCGGAGATGTTCTTGAACAGCAGGAATGATACCACCAGGGCGGCGGCCGTTCCCGCTAACATCAACAACAGTCCTATAATAAGTTTCAAGGGGGCAACCCTCAGGTTGCTCTCGCACACGGGGCAGTTACTCCATTCCGGAGAAACAGGATGACCGCAGTTGGGACATTCAGTCTTATTCATATAAGAAAACAGGAAATATGATTAATGCTTATTCAATACGCAAATATAAATATATTTCCGTTATAAAACACAATGCAAGAGAAATATAAAAGGATTTGTTGTAAGGTAAGCACGGCATAGCTCTTTAAAGCCTTTGTTGGCAGCTTGCTTATAAAAGCCAACCTCCGGAAGGATAAAAATCCTCACGGAGGTTGAGTTGTTATACAGTATTCAAATTACCTGGTGATTCAACAGGTATTCACTATTGTCTCTTTGTGAATATGAGAGCTTAATCCCATGCGTAATCGCCAAACTCCATTTGACCTTTCATAATTATTTGTTTTATCATTCCTCTGCCATTGTATAATACAGCGTCAATTTGAGGTGAATGAACATTTAATTGAAAGTTGTCAGTGGTAAATGCCATTTCACAGGGGATGGTCATGCCTAATTGAGGGTTTTTAATATTACCTTCCCAGTGAACGCTTATATATCTTTCACCAGTGTTAGAATAACGTCCTTCTTTGAGTTCGTAGGTTCCACTTTTATCTTGCGTCCACTTTCCCTCAGATGGCAACGCATAATAAGATGTGTATCTACCGTTACTAAACTCAACTTTTATCCAACAACCGATATCTGAGTTGTCAAGATTCTCAGTGTAATGCCATACTGTGCCGTTAAGATTTCTTTTAACCTCATCAATGGTTTTAGCATTCTTTACCTCATCCTCAACGCTTATCACTTCTTGATAAATCGTATTATTTAATGAGACTGAGTCAGAGTCGGATTTATCAGTTGTGTTATTCCCGCTGTTGCATGAGAAGAATAATACAACTGTAAATATGGATGTTATTTTGGTGAGGGCCCTATTCATTATTCAGTGATTTGTTTTAATGGTATAGTGCCATCTACAGTAGCCCACTGTGCGTCTGGCTTACCTTTTCTAAACGCTAACATTGTAGGAACGGTAGACCAATCATCCTTATCTGCACCTTCTTCATATGCAGTTATAGTGAATGCGTTTTGTCCATCAAGATCCTTCCAAGAGTCTATGATTTCCACCATAGGCTCACCAACTTTGGAATCTTCACTAAAATCACTGTTGAGGTATGTCGTAGTGATGATTTTATTGTTGGTGATTTCAAATTTGAAATAAAAATCACCTCTTTGTCTTGTTGCTCCCCAAGTAGTGCCAGGAAGTTTGGATTTGAATTCAGAAAGAGAGGTTGCTCCTTTCCATTTTTTAGCTTCACGTTCAGCCTCAAGCCGTGCTTGTTCTTCTTTTTCTTTTTTAATGCGTTCAGCCTCTGCGTTAGCCTCTCGTATGGAGTCTTGCTTCTGTTGTTCCTGTTGAGCGGAATTATCTTGTCGGGTAGAGTTTCCTCCATTCCCATTACAAGAAGTCATTGCCATTGCTATTATGGCAATTAAAATCGTTGTAAGAAAAATTTTCATATTGTTTATGGTGTTGAATAATTGGCAACGGCAAGCGCCGCTTGCCGGTACTAATTACGATTTTACTTTATAGGAAGGGTGATTGTACCATTTACAGTGAAAGACTCATAACCTCTCATATCTTCAAATTTTGCGTTGTTGAATGAGATGGTTACATTCTTACTGTCTTTTGCTGTTACTTTTACAGAAGTAGTGGAGGTGGGCATCCCGATAATTGCGTTATAGGTACTCCATGTAAGGGTAAAGTTTTCATCGGTGAGTGCTGTACCTTTTTCTACATCATCCCAACTGTAAATTGAAAAATTGAGTTGATTGTCGTTGTTGTAAACAAGACAACTGTATTCACTACTGCTTACATTTGGCATAGCATTGGTGAACACATACTTTTTGCCATCAATGGTGAGTTCCATTTTACCAGTTGAGGGGGCATTTGGTTCGTCATCGTCATCGCCACAACTGGTAAGGGCAAATGACATTGTGGCAAAGAGAGCCACAAATAAAAAGTAAAAATACTTTTTCATTTTGTTTTCCTCTGCACCTATGGCTCTACGATGCGTTTTGATTGTGAATGATTGGAAGCCACACAAGAAAGTGGAGCCAGTATTTCCACCTATCTTACTGGAGTGGCCCTAGGATAGCCAAGAATACAGATAAGTGAAACGGACTCCACTTTGACCGTATATCATAGGGTATGATAATACAAGCCAAAGAGAGCATCTTTCACCTTCATTCTGTATTACATGGTTGAAATTTCCTAGGTTTCTCCAGTAGAATGAAGCGAAAACGCTTTCTATGTATGTCTACTCACCCTAATGGGTTTGCAGGTGCAAAGTTAGCAATTTTCTTTGAATGACACCCTCTATATATGGCTATTAACGCGAGTTCGGGATAATAATAGTACATCCCATCCCCAAGCGTACCTACACACTGACTCGGGCGGCCAAGATATGGTCGCCTTAAATTTTCAGTTTCTATCAGTTATTGCCAGAGGACAAGCTGGCCATTTGATTGGGGGATATCAAAGTTGAAGTTGACCATGGGCTTTGTTGTGAAGAAGCAATATGCTCCCATTGCGGCGAGCATATTCATCAGAAAGTTATGCACACTCCGATGGCGGGAATGTACAAGCTGCGCCACATTCTTTAGCATTTCGTTAATGGATTCTATGATACTTCTTTGCCATATCTTCTTCAAATTCTTTGCAGAAATCATCCGCAATACAGAAAATCTCAGTAACTTTACTCTCGGTAATCGTGATGAAGTATTTATTGTTTAGTTCCATTAAATTACTAATTATCAATGATATTACTAAAAGAATTGACAACTTTTTCAAGCTGCCGATTCAATTTTTTGTCGATGTTCTTATCCCGAACTCGCGTTCTTTGCCATTGTTTTAAGGGTATGATTATTCTACTGACTAAACTACTGAAGTAATTGTATCTACCAAGCGTAGGGTACAATTTTAGGGTACAATTCGCCAAAACAGGTTAAAAAATCAACCACCTAACAATTAGCGATTTAGTTGTTAAGTGGCTGATTTATATGAATTAAAATAAAAATTATTCAGATAGTCAGAAGGGGTAAATTATTCCCACTCTATAGTTGCCGGTGGTTTTGAAGATATGTCGTAGGTTACGCGGTTAACGCCACGGACGGTATTGATGATTTTATTGGATATATTTGCAAGGAAATCATAAGGCAGATGTGCCCAGTCAGCGGTCATGGCGTCAGTTGAGGTTACGGCACGCAGTGCCACTGCACGTTCATAAGTGCGCTCATCACCCATGACACCCACGCTCTGAACCGGAAGGAGGATTACGCCTGCCTGCCATACACTGTCATATAAACCGTATTCACGCAGTCCGGAGATAAAGATGTCATCAGCATCCTGAAGTATGCGTACTTTCTCAGGAGTTATGTCACCCAGAATGCGTACCGCCAGACCGGGACCCGGGAACGGATGTCTTTTTATAAGGTGCTCCGGCATACCCAGTGAGCGGCCCACAGCACGCACCTCATCCTTGAAAAGGAGGCGGAGGGGCTCACACAGCTTCAAATTCATCTTTTCCGGCAGTCCGCCCACGTTATGGTGGCTCTTGATGGTGGTACCGGTAATGGACAGGCTTTCAATGCAGTCAGGATAAATGGTGCCCTGGGCCAGCCATTTTGCATCTTCAATCTTGTGTGCTTCTTTATCAAAGACCTCAATGAAATCGCGCCCTATAATCTTGCGCTTCTGTTCAGGGTCAGTTACTCCCTCCAGATCCTTGAAGAATTTCTCTGAAGCGTCTACACCTATGACATTAAGCCCGAGGCCTTTATAATCATTCAGCACGTTCTGGAACTCATTCTTGCGCAGCATGCCGTGATCCACAAATATACAAGTCAGGTTGTTACCTATGGCACGGTTAAGCAGCACGGCAGCCACGCTGGAGTCAACACCGCCACTCAGACCCAGGATTACGCGGTCATCACCCAGGGTGGCTCTGAGCTCCTTTACTGTGGATTCAATGAATGATTCAGCGCTCCAGTCACAGCGTGAACCGCAGATGTCAACAACAAAATTCCTCAGTAGTTGTGTACCGTCAGTACTGTGGTATACTTCAGGATGGAACTGTACGCCCCAGATTCTTTCATCCTGTACGCGGTATGCGGCGCAGGAGACGTCCTCTGTTGAGGCTATTATGCTGAAATTCTCCGGCAGCGCTGTGATGGTGTCACCATGACTCATCCATACCTGAGAGCCCACACTTATATTATTAAGCAGCGGGTCATCTGCCACAAATGTAAGATTTGCGCGGCCATACTCGCGTGAGTCAGCAGGTTCCACGGTGCCTCCGTTAAGGTAAGCCATCAGCTGTGCGCCGTAGCAGATGCCCAGAATGGGATATTTGCCGCGGAGTCCGTCCAGAGTTATTTTAAAAGAGCGTTCGTCGTAAACTGAAAACGGACTTCCGGAGAGGATAACACCTATTACAGAGTCATCTTCATAAGGAAACTTATTGTAAGGTACTATCTCACAGTAAGTGTTGAGCTCACGGACGCGACGACCTATCAGCTGGGTGGTCTGCGAACCGAAGTCAAGAATTATTATTTTTTCTTGCATACTAAGATGGTATGTGTGAAGTGTGATAATTTAGGCGCAAAAGTAATAAAAATTTGCGGATGGCCCAAATGAATGGTATTTTAGGGACGGGCATACCGTATTTGAATTAAAATTTTTACCTTTGCATTCACAAAAATCAGTTTAGGGAGAAAACGATGTCTAAAAGGTTGCTGTATACAACTGTTATGCTGTGCATGCTGTTCACTGTTGTGGCTGACATGTATGCCCGCCGTATCTCCTTTAATCTTGACTCTATTGCCGCCATGGGTAAGTTCCCCCGCTTCTGTGTGAACACTTACAGATGGGGTGACCATTTCTTCAATCCTTACGACAGCGTATATGTCAAGGGAACCGGGAAAAAATTCAATATTAAGATATCCACAGAGTCCTGGACGGATTACTACCATCTTAATTTCCCTCAGAAAGAATATATCACCATGGTCTCAGACCCCTGTACCTCACTGGGTGCGTATCTGACCTATATGGCGGTGTCCGCCGGATATGATATAAATGTCAGCAAGATTTTCGGAGGCCCGGAGCAGGCCAGAAAACGTTTCAATTTCGGCTTCAATTGCAGCCTTTTCGCTGCTGAACTCAGTTTTGTGAGCAATGATGTCGGTACCCGTATAAAGCGTTTCGGGAACGAGGACCATCCTCTGCATCTGAGCCTCCCGTTCTTAGGCATCAATACCTCCAGCTGGTCCATTGACACATATTACTTCTTTAACCACAAGAAGTATAGCCAGGCCGCGGTATTTAACTTCAGTAAGATTCAGCGGCGCAGCCAGGGCTCATTCTACGCCGGTTTTTCATATTATAGGGATAAATATAATTTTGATTTTTCAGAATTACCTGATTACCTGAAGCTTCATCTGCCGGAGAACTGGATCAATTACCGTTACTCCGTTGCCACTGATAATTATGCCTTCAGACTGGGTTACGGATACAACTGGGTTCTGGGGCGCCACTGGGTTATAGGTGTTAGTGAAAGTCCCATAATAGGTCTTAAAAAGGGATTTATAAATCGTGAGACAGAGAATTTCTCATGCTCACTGTTTAACCGCTTCCGCGCCGGAGCTGTGTATAATCACGGTCCCTGGTTTCTGGGATTAGTAGGCAAAGCTGACGTAGGTCTGATATATGATGCGGAGACCACCATGACCACCGCCATAGTGAATTTTACAGCAAGCGTGGGTTACCGCTTTAATCTCTGGAAATAAGCGCCGTTTACGCTTCTGAAGCAGCCTTGCTGCGCGCGGTTATGATTTTTAGCCTCCCGCCGGCAATTTTTTTTTTGAGGAGTAAAAATAAAGTGTTACCTTTGCAGCTGGAAAATTCGTAATCTCTGGCAGGACGAGCAGCCTGCGTATATTGCGAGTATTGTTTAATTAATAGAGAAAACTTAAAAATGGACTTGATTAAGATTGCCGAAGAGGCATTTGCATCAGGCAAGCAGCATGAAGAGTTTGTCCCCGGTGACACCATCACAGTAGCTTACCGTATTAAAGAAGGTAACAAGGAGCGTATCCAGCAGTACCGTGGTGTTGTTATACGTATTTCAGGTGAGGGCAACAAGAAACGCTTTACAGTGCGTAAGATGAGTGATAACATTGGTGTGGAGCGTATTTTCCCCATTGAATCACCCTTCATTGAATCTATAACTGTTAACAAGCATGGTAAAGTACGCCGTGCAAAACTTTATTATCTGCGTGGTCTCACCGGCAAGAAAGCTCGTATCAAAGAGCGCCGTGTGGTACGTAAAGAAGATAAGTAATCAGCCAACAGATACAGAGAGAGCCGTGGTGATCACCACGGCTCTCTCTGTATCATAATATGACGCAAGTAATTTATTTCTTGTCTGTAGGATCCTGTTCCTTTCTGAACAGGCGCATCAGGAACCAGTCATAAGCCCATAAAACCAGTCCGCTGCCAAAGACGGCCACCAACACGGAGATTATAAAAGTCTGCATGGTGTTGTCTCCAATGGCAAAGAATGACATGCTTCCGCCGGCAATGGCACCAAGGGTGCTCATTATGACATCCAGCCACATCATGCGCCGTCCGCCCAGTGACCTGGCGGCAACTACTCCCACCAGTATGCCCACGGCACACCAGCACAGCCACGGATAATAAGTCGTGACGGGAGAGATGTTGGATATATATAAGCTTAAACTGTTCATAATGCTGTAAATCTTCAGTTCTATTAATGTAACATATACGGGCTCATGAAAGCCACAACATCAGTGTTTCCTGTAAAGTCAGCCACTGTCAGCCATACCAGCAGAAGAATGATAAGAATCACCGCACCTATGGCCACCCACAGGCTGGTTTTGTTGCGGCGGCGGGGATTGTGGTTGCGGTATGCGTTTTCTGCGTGGTCGTTATGGCTCTTAAAAGTGTTGTTTGACATTGTTGTAAATTTTATTTAGTGAATGAATAAGCGCCTGCTTCAGCAGGTGTGATGTGTTAATTTATATTTAAAACATATCAGCCGTTCAAAAAGTTCTTATGGCCAATTAACTTTTTATGACCTGCCGCGTAATACTCTAAGCAAGAATGATTAAATTTGTGCTCAGAAATAACAAACACACTTATTTGTCGTATAATTAGTATTACGATACAGAAAATACTAACATGAAACTATTTGAAAAAATGACGGCAAATGCCGCCGCTCATCCCCAGAGAATAGTTCTTCCCGAAGGGACGGAGCCTCGTACTCTGACTGCAGCTGACCGCATCCTGGCGGAGGAACTTGCTCAAATAATTCTTATTGGTGATCCCGCTGAGATTCAGTCCATGGCTAAAGAGCTCAAGCTTGAAAATATCTCCAAGGCCACCGTGGTGAATCCCGCTGATGAAAAGGTTATAGACCGCTATGCACCGCTGTTCTTTGAACTCCGTAAAAAGAAAGGCATCACCATGGAACAAGCGCGTCTCACCACTTCCAACCCCCTCTATCTGGGTTGCCTGATGGTAAAGGCCGGTGATGCTGACGGTCAGGTGGCAGGAGCCATGAACACCACCGGTAACGTCCTCCGGGCTGCCTTTCAGGTAATTAAGACGCTCCCAGGCATCAGTGTGGTTTCAGGAGCATTCCTGATGCTGCTGCCTGATAATTCACCCTTCGGAACAGACGGAATTCTTGTCTTTGCTGACTGTGCCGTGGTTCCTGATCCCACTGCTGAGGAGCTGGCTCAGATAGCCATCAGCGCTGCACAGACAGCACGCGATATTGCCGGCATTGAGCCCCGTGTTGCGCTGCTCAGCTTCAGCACTAAAGGCTCAGCTTCGCATCCCAGAGTGGATAAGGTGATTGAGGCTCTGAATATAGCCCAGTCCATGGACCCCACGCTCATCATTGACGGTGAGCTTCAGGCTGATGCTGCCATTGTGCCGTCAGTGGCCCAGACAAAGGCTCCCAACAGTCCCCTGAGCGGACGCGCAAATGTCCTTGTGTTCCCCTCTCTTGAAGTTGGCAATATAGCTTATAAGCTTGTTCAGCGTCTGGCAGGTGTTCAGGCGGTGGGCCCGGTGCTTCAGGGTCTGGCCGCTCCCGTAAATGACCTGTCACGCGGTGCGTTCCCGGAAGATATCTACAAAACCATTATTATGACCTGCAATCAGGCCATAGGACTTAAGAATAATACAGCAAAATGAAAATTTTAGTCTTGAACTCAGGCAGCAGTTCTGTCAAGTATAAACTCATTGATACAGACGGTGAGAAAACCCTCGCTGAAGGTGGCGTAGAAAAGATAGGCCTCCCTGACGGTTTCCTCAAATATAAGAAAGCTGACGGCAGCAAGGCCATCCTTGAGCTGGGTAAGACAGATCACAAGGGTGCTATTGAGGCCATTCTCAGAATACTCACTGATTCTGTGGAAGGTTGCATAAGCAGTTATGCAGAAATTGACGCTGTGGGTCACCGTCTGGTACATGGCGGAGACAAGTTTGCCTCATCAGTGCTCATCACTGATAAGGTAAAGGAAATGGTGCGCCAGTGCTATCCTCTTGCTCCCCTGCATAATCCCGCCAATATGACCGGAGTTGAAGCCATGGAGGCCCTCCTGCCCGGTGTTCCGCAGGTGGGAGTGTTTGATACCGCATTCCACCAGACCATGCCCGCAAAAGCATACATGTACGCCCTTCCTTACCGCTTCTATAAGGAGGACGGTGTGCGCCGCTACGGTTTCCATGGAACCAGCCACAGATATGTTTCACAGCGCGTGTGTGAGATTCTTGGTGTTGACATTGCCTCTCAGCGCATCATAACTTGTCACGTAGGTAACGGCGGTTCTATTGCTGCCGTGGCTTATGGCAAGAGCATTGACACCTCCATGGGAATGACACCCACTGAAGGCCTAATGATGGGTACCCGCTGCGGAGACGTAGACCCGGGCGTGCTTACATATCTCATGGAAAAGCACGGCATGAGCGCACAAGACGTGCAGAATATGATTAATAAGGAAAGCGGTGTGGCCGGAGTCAGTGAGATATCAAGTGATATGCGTGAGATTGAGGCCGCTGTTAAAAACGGTGACCCAAGAGCCACACTCGCTCTGGACATGTATGAGCTCCGTATTCTCAAATATATAGGCGCATACGCCGCAGAGATGGGCGGTGTGGACATAATAGTATTCACCGGTGGCGTTGGTGAAAACCAGACCGGAGTCCGCGAGAATGTTTGCAAGCCACTCGGCTTCATGGGCGTGGAAATAGATAATGAACTCAATGCCCGCACACGTGGAACTGAGACTGTTATTTCCACTCCTGAATCAAAGGTGAAGGTAGTGGTGGTTCCCACTGATGAGGAAGTTATGATAGCCCGTGACACCAGAGATATTGTAAACACCCTTTAAGAGGCTAAATTTTTTATGTGACTGTCTCTGAGACACATAAAGCACATAAGGCAGCTGTCGCATGCGCGGATAATACCCCCATGCGGCAGTTGTTTTATAATTGACACAGAGATTTTTTTGTCAGGCACGTAATATTTAAAAAATAAACCTTATATTTGTAGAAATTTGGAAAAAATGGCATCAGACCTACAGCAACAACTGCAGCGCGTGGGCGGTAAAACAAGACTGATAGCTGAGAGCTATGCCCGCCTGAAAGCTGAAAACATCCAGGCAAAGGAGGAAATAGGCTCACTGCGCGCACAGGTTTTGGCTTTGCAGTCACAGCTGGACAGTCTGAAGGTTGAGAATGAGTATCTGCGTGTGGTCAGCACCATAGTGCCTGAGCGCAAGGATCTCCTCAAGACCAAGGCCATGATTTCTGAATTGGTGCGGGAAATAGACCGCTGCATCCTCGACTTGAACGAATGATGCCACTGATGAATAGCCAGACTCAAGATAAAGAGCAACTTAACATAACTGTCAAGATAGCAGATACTGAGCCCATCCATTTTACCGTGGCCCGGAAGGAAGAGGTGATATACCGTAAGGCGGAATATCACGTGAATCAGCTGTGGAAGAAATGGGCCGCTTCAGGACGTCACCAGTCAGCTGATGTGCTGGCACGTGTGGCTCTGGCCTTTGCGGAACTGTATTACCGCAAGGCGGATGCTCTGGAGAAGCAGGCTTCGCTGATAGATACCCTTGAAGCAGAGCTGGACGCCATCATTGCTGAGATCCTTCCGGAAAGCTGATTCCCGGAAGTTGCCTTGGAGAAAGGCTTATTCATATATTTTGCCAAGCCCTGGAGTGGGTGGGCAGGTCTGATTAACCGCACACCGTAATAGAAACTCACAACTGAAATACGCTGTCATGTCTTACCTTGACATACAGTGGATGGAAGTTAGAGCGCCTGTCACGGGAGTGCTTTTTTTGTTATTGTGAAACCTGAAATTATAAATATAAAATTCTTTAAATATTCATTACATGTTATTACTTGATATTTCTATACTGGGTTTGACCCTCACGGCAGTCATCGTGGCCGCTGTGGCGGTGGCAGTCACCCTTGCCATTCTGAAATCCATGGCTTCATCTAAGGCCAAGACCATCATTGCTGAAGCACAGCGCGAGGCGGAAGATCTCAAACGTGAGAAAGTGATGGAGGGCCGTGAGGAGGCTCTGAACATAACTTCAGAGGCTGAGAAACAAGCCAATCAGCGTCTGTCCAAGGTGCAGAGCTCAGAGGCACGCATAAAGCAGCGTGAACTCCAGCTTAACCAGCAGCAGAGTGAGAACCAGCGCACCCGCAATGAGCTGGACGCTACACGTCAGACTCTGGATTCCAAGGAGCGCGCGCTTGAGGCCCGCCATCAGGAAGTGGAGCTCCTTCACCGTGAGGCCCAGCACCAGCTGGAGCACATTTCCGGTTTATCTTCTGAAGAAGCTAAGGAGAAACTCATTCAGTCTCTTAAAGATGAAGCCAAGACTGCCGCGGCCTCTTACATCAATGATATAATGGATGATGCCAGACTGACAGCAAACAAGGAAGCCAAACGTATTGTGGTTCAGACCATTCAGCGCGTGGCCACAGAAACAGCCATTGAAAACTCTGTGACAGTTTTCCATATTGACAGTGATGAGATTAAGGGCCGTATCATAGGACGCGAAGGCCGCAATATCCGTGCCCTTGAAGCTGCCACCGGGATAGAAATCATTGTGGATGACACCCCTGAGGCCATAGTCCTCTCAGGCTTTGACCCCGTCAGACGCGAGGTGGCACGCCTGGCACTGCATCAACTTGTGGCCGACGGACGTATCCATCCCGCGCGCATTGAGGAAGTTGTGGCCAAAGTCCGTAAGCAGATTGAGGAAGAAATAATTGAAACCGGTAAGCGTACCGCCATAGACCTTGGTATTCACGGACTGCATCCTGAACTCATCCGTCTGGTGGGTAAGATGAAATACCGTTCAAGTTACGGACAGAACCTCCTCCAGCATTCACGTGAAACAGCAAACCTCTGTGCTATAATGGCAACAGAACTTGGCCTAAATCCCAAGAAAGCACGTCGTGCCGGTTTGCTCCATGACATAGGCAAGGTCCCTGATGAAGAGCCGGAATTACCCCATGCCCTTCTTGGTATGAAGATGGCTGAGAAGTATAAGGAAAAACCGGATATCTGTAATGCCATTGGCGCTCACCATGATGAGATAGAGCAGAATTCTCTGCTTGCACCCATAGTACAGGTGTGTGATGCCATATCAGGAGCTCGCCCGGGAGCCCGCCGTGAGATAGTGGAAGCTTACATAAAGCGTCTTAATGACCTTGAACAGCTGGCCCTCTCATATCCCGGAGTTATTAAGACATATGCCATCCAGGCGGGTAGGGAACTGCGCGTTATCGTAGGCGCGGATAAGATTGATGATGCTGAGGCTGAAAAGTTAAGCTCAGAAATAGCACGCCGTATTCAGGATGAAATGACTTATCCCGGTCAGGTAAAGATTACCGTTATCCGCGAAACCAGATCAGTTAGCTTTGCAAAGTAAGCATGTCACAGGAAGTAAATCCAGATAATAACTTCAGTTCAAGGGAACTGATTCCAAGAGACGTTGTCCCTGAAAATGAAGTTAATGCTCCCTCTGAGGAAAATACGGCAGGGGGTGACCGGAGCGCCTGTTCATGCACATGTAAAGGACGCACACTCTCAAGAGGAAAACTCCACTGCACCAACTGGCTGGCTGATGTGCCTGGCGCCTTCGCTGATTCAGAAATGGTGGAAGTGATGTTCAAGAATACCCGTAAGGGCTATTATAAGAACTCGCAGAACATCCCCCTTGAGATAGGTGATATGGTTGCCGTGGAGGCCGCTCCGGGTCATGATATAGGTGAGGTTACGCTTGTGGGGAAGCTGGTAGAGCAGCGCATGCGTAGGCTTAACCCCAAGGCTCTGGCAGAGGTCAAGCGTATCTTCCGTAAGGTACGTCCCGCTGATATGGAGAAATATCACGAGGCCCGCGCCCGTGAAAATGACACCATGATTCGCGCCCGCAAGATTGCTGAGGAACTAAATCTTAACATGAAGATTGGCGATGTTGAATATCAGGGCGACGGAAACAAGGCCATTTTCTACTACATTGCTGATGAACGCGTTGATTTCAGGCAGCTGATAAAAGTCCTTGCAGAGACCTTCAAGGTGCGCATAGAGATGAAACAGATTGGCGCACGTCAGGAAGCCGGACGCATTGGTGGTATAGGTCCTTGCGGCCGCCCTCTGTGCTGCGCCTCCTGGATGACGAACTTCGTATCTGTGGCTACCAGCGCCGCGCGTTATCAGGACCTCTCACTTAATCCGCAGAAATTGGCCGGGCAGTGTGCCAAGCTCAAGTGCTGCCTGAATTTTGAAGTGGATGCTTATATGGAAAGCGTTAAAAGGCTTCCTGAAAAAAACATACGGCTTGAAACAGCTGATAATACATATTTCCATTTCAAAACTGATGTCTTCAAGCGTGAGATTACGTATTCCACTGATAAGAACGTAGCCGCTAACCTGGTTACTATCTCTGCTGAACGCGCCTTTGAAGTCATTCAGCTTAATAAGGCGGGAGAGAAGCCTCTGAAGCTTGAACCGGACGGGCATGAGAAGCCTGTGGAAAAGAAAGCGTTCGGTGATATTCTTGGTCAGGATGATCTTACACGTTTTGATAAAAAGAAACGCTCCAAGAAAAAGAAACAGCGCCAGAAAGAGGAAGCTCCCTCAGATGAAAAGAGAAAAGAAAAGCCGGCTCATAATGTAGGGAAGGACGGAGAGAAAACCAGGCAGCGAAACAGAAATCGTCATCGGAATGGCGCTTCTCCAAATGCTAATACAGCAGATAATGAACACAGCATCAGAGAAAAAGAGCAGTAAACTTAAATCATATTGGCCTTTACTGGCCGTGATGGGAGTGCTTGCGCTCTCATCCTGCTCCCTGCGGCATAATGATTATAGCGAATACTGTACCTTTGATAATAACGCCTGGGCGTATGATTCTGTCCTTACCTTCACTCCGGAGCTTAAGGATGATAGCGCACGGGGGTCGTTGGAGATTGCACTGCGGCATACTAATGCTTACCCGTATAGTAACATCTTCCTTGAGATTTCCTATCCCGTTGAATGTAGTCCGGACTCTGTATGTGTTAAATATGATACCATAGAGGTGGAGCTCAGTGATGTTTACGGTAAATGGTATGGGAAGGGCTCGCGTCTGAGTTATCAGTTGCGTAAGCCGCTGGCCTCCGGCGTGACTTTATATAATAAAAAGCCGGTGCAGGTGCGTCATCTTATGCGGGCTGACACCTTAAGGGAAATTGAACAGGTAGGATTGTTTTTTACTGAATATGGCAGACCCTAAAATTGACAGCATAATATTTGATATGGACGGAACCCTGTGGGATGCCGTTGACTCTTATGCCGCTGTGTGGAACAGGACCCTTGAAGAATGTGGTACAGACCGGCATGTCACACGTGAGGAGCTTCTGACACTAATGGGGAAACCGCTCCCGGTTATAAGCAGCGTTCTTCTGCCGGAAGGTATTGGAGTCAGTACAGAGGAATTTTACAGATTACTTACCGGATTTGAACTGGAAATGATACCGGTCATTGGAGGTAAACTTTATCCTCAGGTAGAGTCCACGCTGCAGTATCTCAGCAAGAAATACCGTCTTTTTATGGCCAGCAACTGCGGCATAAACGGCCTGGATAATTTTCTGGCTTATACAGGTCTAACGCACTTTTTCCGGGATACCATCACTTATGACCACACAGGTAAAGGGAAAGATTACAACATCACTCTCTTAGCCTCACGCCACGCACTGCGCCATCCTGTTTACGTGGGTGACACAGAGGGAGATTCCAGGGCCTCTGCGGCAGCCGGTGTCCCTTTTGTGTGGGCAAGATATGGCTTTGGTGAAAACGTTTCACGTGCTGATTATGTTATAGATAAGTTCTCTGATCTTGAAAAATTATTCTAAAAAACATGTGTAAAAAAGATACTGAGTTGCAGTTGCAACTGTTGGATAAAGAGGAACTTGGAAAACGTCTGAGCCGTATTAAAGCGGCCATGGAAGCCTGCGGACTGGATAGTATTCTTATTTCTGATAACGCAAATAAGTTTTATATCACAGGACGCGTGTTTAGCGGTTTCATATACTATAATATTGCTGATCAGTGGCCTGTATATGCCGTAAAAAGGCCCACAGTGCTTCATGATAATCGCATGTGCACCATAAAGAAGCCTGAGAATCTGGCAGAGATACTTTATGACAGCACCCTGTGTAATGCCCCCACCAGGCTTGGTATGGAACTGAATTTATGCCCTTATTCACAGGTTCTGCGTATAGAAAAAGCATTGCCTGAAGTAACGGTGAAGGATGCTTCCGCTGTGATGCGTCAGGCACGTTCAGTGAAGACACCCCTGCAGGTGGTGCTCATGAAAGAGAGTGAGGAACGCATGACGCGTGTATATAAGGAAATCCCCGGACTGTACCGCCCCGGCATGTCTGACATAGAGCTTCAGATAGAAATAGAAAGAGCGCTCCGTCTGGAGGGTTGCCTGGGTCAGTTCCGTATCAGTGGTGATGAGATGGAGCTGTTCATGGGAAGCCTGCTGGTGGGTGAGAACAGTGATACTCCTTCACCTTATGACTTTGCCATGGGTGGCGCGGGCATGCATCCGTCACTGCCCGTGGGAGCCGACGGCACACTTATCCGCCCCAATCAACCCGTAATGGTGGACATGAACGGAAACTTCAACGGTTACATGGTGGACATGACCCGCTGCTATGCTGACGGTGAGGTGCCTCAGACGGTTCTCAGTGCGCACCGTCTTTCATGTAAGATAGTTGCTGAGCTTACAGCCATGGCACGTCCCGGTGTAGAGGCAAAAGCTTTATATGAGCGGGCTTATGCAATGGCTGTTCAGGCCGGGCTTGAATCATATTTCATGGGGCACAGGCAGCACGCCGGTTTTGTTGGCCATGGAATAGGTATAGAAGTGAATGAAGCGCCTGTCCTGGCTCCCCGCTCCCGGGATATACTTGAGGCCGGGAATACCATTGCCTTAGAACCCAAATTCGTACTCCCTGGACACGGTGCCGTGGGTATTGAGAACACCATTCTTGTAAAGGAGAGTGGACAGGCTGAAACACTCACCACTTGTCCGGAAGATATTATACCTCTGAGTTAAACTTATGCAGTCTGATAATAAAAATTTCTCGCATCTGCTGTCTGACCCAATCTTCCGTAAGGTTGGCTCTGTGGCTGATTCATTGGAAATGCACTGCTATGTGGTGGGTGGTTATGTGCGTGACCTAATGTTGGGCTTGCAGAGTAAAGACATTGACTTTGTTACAGTAGGTTCCGGCATAGAACTTGCCGCTCAGGTTGCAAAGGCTTTAGGAAAAAACACCCATACCGCCTTTTATAAGAATTACGGTACGGCACAGGTACGCAAAGGCGCTCTTGAACTTGAGTTTGTGGGTGCCCGAAAAGAGTCATACAGGCGCGAGAGCCGTAACCCCATTGTTGAAGACGGCACTCTTGAGGAGGATATAGCCCGCAGAGATTTCACCATTAACGCCATGGCTCTGAGTGTTAATGAAAAGGACTTCGGGACGCTTGTGGACAACTTTCATGGAATGGAAGACCTTGAGGCACGTATTATCCGCACACCCCTTGACCCTGACATCACATTCTCTGATGATCCTCTGCGCATGATGCGTGCTGTCAGGTTTGCGGCAAAACTCCAGTTTGAATTATACCCGGAGACTTTTGAGGCCATTAAACGTAATGCTGACCGTATAAGCATAATCTCCGTGGAAAGAATAACCACGGAACTTGTGAAGATTATCCGCTCTCCCAAGCCCTCCGTAGGCTTCATTCTTATGCATCAGACAGGGCTTCTGAAGCATATCTTGCCTGAGGTGGAGGCTCTCCGTGGCGTGGAGGTGATTAACGGCCGCGGTCACAAGGACAACTTTTATCACACCATGCAGGTTCTTGACAGCGTGGCGGAGCGCTCTGACAATGAACTTCTGCGCTGGGCGGCACTTTTCCATGACATAGCAAAACCGGTCACCAAACGCTTTGAGCCGGGAGTGGGCTGGACATTCTATAATCACAATATTGTGGGAAGCAACATGCTTCCACGTATCTTCCAGAGACTCAAGTTGCCGCTGGGGCAGGAACTAAAGTACGTCAGAAAGCTTGTGGAACTGCACATGCGCCCCATAGCGCTGGTTGAAGATGAGGTTACAGACAGTGCCGTGCGCCGTCTGATGAATTATGCTGAGGAAGCTCTGGATGACCTCATGATACTGGCCCGCGCAGATATAACCAGTAAAAATCAGGAGAGGAAGCAGAGATTCCTGGACAACTTTGACCTTGTTGAAGAAAAATTTGTCCACATCCGTCAGGTTGACGCTGAACTGGCTTACCGTAATCCCATAGACGGAAATGAGATTATGCACATCTTCGGCCTTAAAACCGGACCACTGGTAGGATACTTTACCGGCAACCTCAAACAGGCCATCAAAGACTGCCTCATAGAAAACACCCGTGAGGCATCCCTTGAATACCTCTACAAACTCGCCCGCGATAAAAACATCCCCATCATAAACAAACCCCAAGACTAAAAACCATAATTTCAACTATACAAAAATCTCCTAATTTATAGACATTCCAATATAGACTTTTATATGTTGAATCTTGAAACTCTCACCCAAGAACATAATCTGCGTAAGGCATGGCCTAACGAGGCTTCTGATTTTACTCCATGGCTCGCTGAGCATCTTGAATATATAGGAGATATTCTTGGTATGGAATTAGAACTTATTGAAAAGGAGTCTAAGGTAGGAGGATACTCTGCGGATATTTTAGCAAAAGAGGCAGATACTGAGAATTATGTAATTATAGAAAACCAGTTGGAAGACTCTAACCATTGCCACCTTGGGCAATTAATTACATATGCTTCTGGTAAAAATGCAAAAGCTATCGTTTGGGTTGTAAAGAAAGCCCGCGAAGAGCACAGAAATGCAATTGATTGGCTTAATGAGAATACTGGTTCTCATTTGGGCTTTTATCTTTTGGAAATTGAACTTTGGTATATTGGAGATGCCTCTAAACTTGCACCAAAGTTCAATATTGTTGAGCAACCTAATGAATGGGCTAAGACAATAAAGCCTTCCGCTAACGCCTCTGATACTCAAGTTTTGCAACTTGACTTTTGGCAAGCTTTTAATGATTATGCAAAATCAACATTATTTACGAAATCATTTAAGCTCCGGGCTGCAAAATCACACAATTGGTATGACTTGAGTGTTGGAGATAGCCGCTGTCATATTTGTATTGAAGCTAAAAAGCAAAAAGGAGAAGCAACCGTAGGTATCTATATTCCAGAAGACAAAGATTTATATAACTCATTTAACTCTCATAAATTACAGCTTGCCGCTGCACTTGGTTGTAATGTATCGGAGATAGTATGGACTGGTTCCGACTCAAAGAAAGCCTCTCGGTTTTATCTCACAAAAGAAATTGATATGACAGATACAAATCAATGGCCCTCTATATTCAAATGGTATATCAGTAATAGTCTTGCTATTAAGAAATTTCTACCCACGATACTATAAAATTTTATTCTCACTTTTCTCTCCTATGATATCCATGACGGATGTTCTTATTACAAAGGTTTTGGGAAAATCAAAGTGAACTTATAAATGGTTTTTCAGAGAGGGTAAATATATAGCGCGCCATGTTATGGTGGTAGTTATGCTCATAACGATATTACCGCTGTGATGCCAAATCCTGCTGAACATCTTACAAAAATATAGGTAAGCGCTTTTAATATTGGTTTAGTAATTGAAACTCCTTTATGTTTGAAAAGCAACGCCATAAAAATCCCGGTTTTGAATCTCTATATCAGAGAGCGGAAAAATGTATAAAATCTCACCCGTATCTTCAGGATTTTTGTACTTATCTTCATAAAAACAAGCGTTTAGAGTGGCTGGAGACTTATATGCTTTATGGAGAAGTATTTTGGCTTGAATCATTGTGCCGCAGGGAGTTTGATAAGAATTATCTCAATATCCAATTCCCTGAACTTGATGTATGGCAAGAAACTGACGGGGTGCCTCGGTACCTAAAGTATCATCTGAGCAAGGTTTACGAACATCTCTGTGGCGGGTCTCATGACTCTGGACATAATTTCAATGAGTGGTATTTTACGAATTATCACCCTAAAATGCCTTTGCTTAAACTGAGTCGCGGCAAGCAGATTCTCCGTAAGTATGAACTTGCGTCTCTGATGATGGAGCTCAAATATGACCTTGAAAAACCCACAGAGGAAGAAAGGCGCATGGCTGAGGTTGCCAATGCTGTGACCGGTGAGCATACAGGTGGTGGAACGTGTCCTGAAAAAGTAATGTGCAAGGCTCTGAAATATGCTGAAGATAACGGTCTTACAGTTGTACTTCAGTTTGATGCGGAGGATTGTATACATCCAAATTTTGGGTCAAAGGAGCATCCGGAATATATGGAAATTCGCCGGCACGCACTCCGGCTGATTGAGGATAATCCCCATTTCAATGATGTTGTCATGACTTTTCATCGTGGAAACTATTTCAAGTTAATGGCCTTTAAAAGAGATGAGTCTTGCCCGCCCGGTATTAATAACATTATTGTTGTTAAAGATGGTGTGGCATCCTGGGGTAAAAGCAGGTTGCTAAGGTGAGTCCATTTCTTTGATGTTTTAATAAATAATTTTGAAATAACCGGATTGTGCCCTTGGTCAACCGGATAATGTTTGGTGCATAGCTGCTGCTAATACATATGCAAGCTGCGTTTTAACCTTTTTTGCGTTTGTTTATTTCTATGTGTCAGCATATTATCTTAACTTTGCACTATGTATTACATAACCAAAAGACTTGAAATATCCGCATCGCACAGGTTGGAGCTGTCATACCCCAGCAAGTGCGCTTGTCTTCACGGCCACAACTGGATTATAACCGTGTACTGCAAAGCTGCCACACTTAACAGTGACGGTATGGTTACGGATTTCACAGATATTAAACGCCTTATAAGTGATAAGCTGGATCACGCTAATTTAAATGAGGTATTGCCCTTTAACCCCACGGCTGAGAATATAGCCCGCTGGATATGTGATAATGTAGAGCATTGTTACAGAGTGGACGTACAGGAAAGTGAAGGTAATACAGCTTCCTATGAAAGAGACTGATAAAAAATATAAGGTAAACGAGATTTTTTATTCTCTTCAGGCTGAAGGATATTATACCGGTACGCCCGCTGTGTTCCTGCGCTTTTCCGGATGTAACCGCAAGTGTAGTTTCTGCGACACAGACCACGAGGACGGAACTTATATGACCGCTGAGCAGATTGTGGACCAGTTGGCTCAGTTCCCCGCCAGACATCTTGTCTGTACCGGAGGCGAACCCACACTTCAGCTGGACAGCCATCTGCTGCGGGCCATAAAGGCACATCACTTCTATGTACAGATAGAGACCAATGGCACTCTCCCGATTCCCGTTGAAGTGGATTGGATCACCTGCTCCCCAAAAACCGCACCCTACAATATAAACCGTATTGATGAACTCAAAGTGGTCTATCAGGGTCAGGATGTTGAGCCCCTTATAAAACTTTTACCGGCCGGTGTTTATTTCCTCCAGCCCTGTTCCGGTAATAATATACCCGAAACGGTACAATACATACTTGAACATCCGCACTGGAGACTGTCACTTCAGACGCATAAAATGATTGACATCAGATGAGGGGTTTTATTACACTGGTAGGGGTGTTTCTAACTATTTTCAGCACTACTTTTACGGTTGCCGCGGCTTTAAATCCTACCCCCGGAAATGCTGATACAGTGGTGGAAATTGTAAACTTTTACCCGGGTCAGGATATCTATGAGCTTGAGGGTCACACAGTTCTGCGTATAATCACCCCGGAATCAGACCGTGCAGTAAGCTTTGGCACTTTTGATTTTAATCAGCCCAATTTTGTTTACCGTTTTGTAAAGGGAGAGACTGACTACTGGGCTTCAGAGGCTCCATTTGGCTGGTTTGCAGAGGCTTATGCTCAGCAGGGACGGCGTATTGTAGCACACAGAATAAACCTGACCTCCGCCCAGAAAGCACGTCTTATTTATCTGACTGATAGTATTTTAAGACCGGAGAATCGCGTGTACCGCTATAACTATGTCAAGGATAACTGTGCCACGCGCCCTCTTGGACTTATTGAGCAGGCTGCCGGGCATCAGATTACTCCGGGTAAGGCTCCTGATGGTGTTGATACTCAGACATTTAGGAGTATTATGAGGTATTATCACCGTGCTTATCCATGGTATCAGTTCGGCATAGACATTGCTTTAGGTTCAGGCATTGATTATCAGCTGAATGAGCACGAGAAGACCTTTGCCCCCGTAGTCTTTGACGCACAGCTCCCTGATGCTACTCTTGGTGGAAGTCCCTTAGTGACAGATTCTTACGTGATATATGAAGGACTACCCGGAGGAGCAACAGAGGCCCCCACTCCATGGTATTTAACTCCTATGGCTGTTTTCACCGTCCTTACACTGGTTATTCTCTATGTGGTGTTCAATGACATCCGTAACAAACAAATCACAAGGTGGGCTGATACTCTGATGTTTAGTGCCTACGGCCTTGTGGGACTGTTACTTACATTCCTTATTTTTGTTTCCGTTCACGAAGCTACATCGCCAAATTATCTTTACTTCTGGCTTAATCCACTGTGCCTGACCGTCCCGGCCTTAATATGGTTCAGAAACGGTAAGATTCAGACTGTATTGTCTGTCTATGAGGTACTTAACCTTGTGTCTGTTATATTCATGTGCGTTGCATGGGCGTTTCTGGGTCAGAGCGGTAACATAGCCTTTATCCCTCTGATTATTATTGATATAGCGCTTGGCGCCCGCTTCCTGTATGTGAGAAGAATAACAAAATAATGAAAGAAGGACTAAAGACATACAACTCATGCCGTCTGTTTGCCGTTCTGGTGGCCTCTATGGCCATCAGCGTCTGTGCGCATGCAGACACTCCGCGGCTTTTCCTCAATATTGTAATTGAGGGTCTTGACTATGACCGTTTGCAGCAACTTATGCCTCATCTGGGCAAAAACGGATTCAGGCGTCTGGTGAATACAGGAGTTACCGTAGTATCAGCTGATTACGGTACACCTCTGGATAATACTGCAGCCATAGCCATGCTCATGACCGGAGCTGCTCCGTCAGCTAACGGCGTTGGCGCTGAAAAGGTTTTTGACCCGGTTACCGGCCGCTGTAATTCTGTTTTCAGCGATGACAAGGCCATGGGAACTTATACCTCTGAGACCTTGTCCGGAAAGAATCTTCTGGTGAGCACGCTGGCAGATGAGGTGCGTATAGCGGGAGACGGCATTACATACGTTTACACTGTGGCGCCTGACGCCGCCGGGGCAATTGCCATATCCGGGCATGCAGTCAACAGCGCCCTGTGGATAGACAGTTATTCAGGTAACTGGGCAAGCTCCACATATTATAAAGATGTACCCACGGCCATTGGAGCACGGAATAAACTTAGCCCGCTTACAAGCAGGCTGGACACCATAAGCTGGACACCCTCGCTTAAAAATACCAGATATGAGGGCATTCCAGAGGTGCTGACGCACTATCCATTCCGTTACACTTTCCCACGGACGGTAACTGACCGGATAGAGAACTTCAAGCGGTCCGCCATGGTGAACCGGGAGGTTACGGATGTGGCTGCGGAGCTTATAGAACTCATGCATCTGGGTACGCATGAAGGGGTTGACATGGTTAATGTCATATATCGCCTTGACGGTTTCCGTGGCGGCAAGCAGGCCGATATGCGGTATGAGATGGCTGACAGCTATATTAAAGTGGATGCATGGCTTGGCAGTCTTATAACCGCCGCAGAAAGAAAGGCTCCCGGTGCCGTTGCAGTCATGGTGGCCGGAATACCTTCTCAGTCCGGAATGAGACGTGATGATGAACGCTGGCAGATACCGTCCGGTGAGTTCTCAACACGTCGCGCTTTATCACTCCTGAACGTTTACCTTATGGCAAAATTCGGTACCGGAGAGTGGATGAAAGCATACAATAACGGCTGGTTCTACATCAATAATGACTTGCTGTCACAGTCATCAGTAAACCCTGTACAGCTCAGAACCATGGCGGCCGAGTTCCTCTCCAGAATGGAGGGCGTGAAGGCGGTGTATACACTGGACGACGTAATAGCCGGTAGGGCGGGTGATAATCCACAGGCATTGCGCCGCAATACTGTTGTCAGCCAGAGCGGAGATTTGTTAATTGAAATACTTCCGGGCTGGGAAATTAATGATGATGCGGCAATCTTGCCACAGACTGCAGCTGAGCAGCATGTGGCGCACCGTGATGTCCCCACCGTTGCTCCTGTATTTATAATGGCGCCGGGCTTGTCAGCTGCTAAAATAGACACCCCCGTAGATGTCAGGGTGATAACCCCAACGGTATCGCGGATATTGCGAATCCGCTCACCCAATGGCGCTTCTCTCCCTCCGTTAAGCTTATAGGATTTTTAAGAAACCATTTCACATTATTTCTTTAAGCTGCGCGGGGGCAGATTAAACTCCCTCAGCGGAGTCTTTTTCTGTCCGTATGAGTCATTGCATGAGCTAATTATTTATGGATTACGGCTAAGTTTTCCGTATATTTTCCGTAAATTTGCGGAACAAATGTAGCGGCTGTAATTTTACCGGCTGTAAATTATTGATAATAAACACTTTGAATATATAAAGGAGATATGTCACTTGTAAACATACTCAGTAAAATTTTTGGTAATAAGAGCCAGCGTGACCTCAAGGCCATAATGCCTGTGGTTAATCAGATAAACGCTCTTGGCCCTGAACTTAAGAATTTGACTAACGACCAGCTACGTGCACGCATAGATGCCGTACGCGCTGACATTGCTGCAGCAACAGCAGATGATGAGAAGGCCGTAGCTGAAATTAAAGAAGAAATAGAGAATCTGCCCTTTGACCAGCGCCAGCCGCTGTGGGACCAGATAGACAAGCATGAGAAGAACATTCTGGATATTCTGGAAGACAAGCTGAATGAGCATCTTCCGGAAGTGTTTGCCACCATGCGTGAGACGGCTGCCAGATTTGCCGCTAATGAGGTTGTGGAGGTTACAGCCACTGACCTTGACCGCGAGCTGGCAGGTCAGAACAGAGACTTTGTAACCATAGAGGGAGACAAAGCATTATGGAAAAATACCTGGAGCGCAGGTGGAAACCCCATTACATGGGATATGGTCCACTATGACGTGCAGCTCATAGGCGGTATAGTACTGCATCAGGGTAAAATTGCTGAGATGGCTACCGGTGAGGGTAAAACCTTGGTGGCTACTCTTCCGGTTTTCCTACGCTCACTCTCTAAGCGTGGTGTACACGTGGTGACCGTGAATGATTACCTTTCAAAACGTGACTCAGAGTGGATGGGGCCTTTATATATGTTCCATGGCTCTACTGTGGACTGTATAGATAAACATGACCCCAATACTCCCGAGCGCCGTGCGGCTTACAACTGTGATATAACTTTCGGTACCAACAATGAATTCGGTTTTGATTATCTTAGAGATAACATGGCCATGTCACCGGAAGATATGGTGCAACGTAAGCACTATTACGCTATCGTGGATGAGGTGGACTCTGTGCTGATAGATGATGCGCGTACCCCGCTTATCATTTCAGGCCCTGTTGCCAAGGGAGATGATCAGTCATTTGACCAGTTTAATCCTCAGGTACGCAAGGTGGTGGAGGCGCAGCGCCGTCTGGTAACCAAGATTTTATCTGATGCTAAGACCAAGCTTGCTTCAGAAGACAAGGAAGAGCGTAAGGAAGGTGCCATCCTCCTTTTCAGAGCATATAAGGGCTTGCCCAAGAACGGTGCTCTGATTAAGTTCCTGTCACAGGAAGGCATGAAGAATATCCTTCTGCAGACTGAAGCACATTATCTTCAGGATAATGCCCGCGAGATGCCCTTTATCACTGACCCGCTGTATTTTGTTATAGATGAGAAGAACCGCAGTGTGGAACTTACTGATAAGGGTATTGATGAGCTTACCGGTAAGACAGAGGACCCTCAGTTCTTTGTGCTTCCGGACATTGCCGCTCAGCTTTCTGAGGCAGAAACCATTGCTGACCCTGCGGAGCGCGCAGCCCGTAAGGATGAGCTCATGCAAAATTACGCCATTAAGACTGAGCGTGTACACACTGTAAATCAGCTGTTAAAAGCATACGCACTCTTTGATAAGGATGTGGAGTATGTGATAGACGATAACAAAATCAAGATTGTGGATGAGCAGACCGGCCGTATCATGGAAGGTCGACGCTACAGTGATGGCCTTCATCAGGCTATAGAGGCTAAGGAAGGTGTTAAGGTGGAAGCAGCCACCCAGACCTTTGCCACCATTACGCTTCAGAATTATTTCCGTATGTATCACAAACTGGCAGGTATGACCGGTACTGCAGAAACAGAAGCGGGTGAGTTCTGGGACATCTACAAGCTGGATGTTGTTGCTATTCCCACTAACAGACCCGTGGCCCGTATAGACATGAATGACCGTGTCTATAAAACCAAGAAAGAAAAATATGCGGCTGTAATAGAAGAGATAGTACGCCTGCGTGATATGGGACGTCCTGTCCTGGTGGGTACTACCTCAGTAGAAATTTCAGAACTTCTGAAACGAATGTTGGATATGCGCCGTATAGACGCCCAGGTGCTGAATGCAAAACTGCATCAGCGTGAGGCAGAGGTTGTGGCGCAGGCCGGACGCAAGGGAATGGTAACCATTGCAACCAATATGGCCGGTCGTGGTACGGACATCAAGCTTACCCCGGAGGTTAAGGAAGCCGGAGGCCTGGCCATTATAGGTACGGAGCGTCATGAATCCCGCCGTGTTGACCGTCAGCTTCGCGGTCGTTCAGGCCGTCAGGGTGACCCGGGTTCTTCTATATTCTTTGTGTCATTTGAGGATCAGCTGATGCGTCTTTTTGCTACTGACTCAGTAATGAAGTGGCTTGACCGCTTTGGTCTCAAGGAAGGAGAACCCATTGAGCACAAAATGGTTAACAACGCCATAGAAAAGGCTCAGAAGCGTGTGGAGGAGAATAACTTTGGTATCCGCAAGCGCCTGCTGGAATATGATGATGTGATGAATAAGCAGCGTACATATATATATACGCGCCGTCATCATGCTCTTCAGGGAGAACGCATAGGCATAGATATTGCCAATATGCTTTATGATACTGTTGAGAACATGATTATTAACAATGATGCTCCCTCCCAGTATCCTGACCTGGCACAGGACGCAATGCGCGTGCTAAGTATAGAGTTGCCTTTCACTGAGGAAGAGTATGCCAATATGAGTCGTGAAGAACGTATTGAACGGCTGCATGCAGCTGCTCAGGAGGCTTTTGACCGCCGTAATGACAGAATCCGTGAGGTGGCAATGCCGGTTATAAAGAATCTGGTTGAAAACGGTGACTATGTAGGCAAGATTATTGTACCCATCACAGACGGAAAACACAGATTCACCCTGCGTGTTGATCTTCAGGAGGCATACCGCACTGAATGTAAGTCCATCATAAAGGAGTGGCATAAAGGTCTGATGCTGGTATGCATAGATGAACTGTGGAAAGAACACTTACGTGAGCTGGATCAGCTCAGACAGTCAGTTCAGAATGCGTCATATGAGCAGAAAGATCCTCTGGTAATATATAAGGTTGAGTCATTCCACCTGTTTGAGAACATGCTGAATCAGCTCAATAACAAGGCTGTATCATCACTCATGCGAGCCCAGATACCTCTGCCTCCCAAGGAAAACCAGAGCGAAAGCGCCACTAACAGCTCTCAGTCTCAGCCACAGCAGGCTGCATCCCCAAGGCAGGCTCCCGAACTGAAAGAGGCCGCTCCTGAAATGCCGCGTCAATACAATTATCGCGCCTCCAAGGCTGAACTCCCGGGCGAGGAAGCACAGCGTCAGGCGGCATCCATGCCTCAGGGAGAACGTCCCAAACCCATGCCCATGAAGGCAGCTCCCAAGATTGGCCGCAATGACCCATGCCCATGCGGTTCCGGTAAGAAATATAAGAACTGTCACGGCAGAAATGCTTGATAATAAATGACTTTTTAGAGGGTGCGTGAGAGTTAAATTCTTGCGCACCCTCTGAGTTATAAATGTGTGCGTGAGCCGTATTCCTTGCTTATGAAAGTAGTCATAGCTCCTGATAAATTTAGAGGTAGCCTTACTGCTGTGCAGGCTGCGGAGGCCATCAGGCGGGGTCTGGAATGTGCTTATCCGGAGGCTGAGACAGTTTTACTACCCATGGCTGACGGAGGTGAGGGGAGTGCAATGGCACTATTCGGACCTGATGTAAAGAAAGTGAGTCCTGGAATATGGCAGAGTACTGACGGCAAGGATTGTTGCGTGGTAAGCGCGGAAATCATAGGATATGACAATTCTGAACTTATGGCTTGTGGTATTCTTGAACGCAGCTCCCGTGCTCTTGGCGAAGCCATTGAAAATGCGCTTAAGCTGAGCAGGGGCACGGTGTACGTGTGCGTTGGCGGGACCTGTACATGTGATGCGGGTGAAGGTCTTCTGAAAATTCTAAGGCCCGGTTTTGCCGGACATGACAGGGTTATGGTGCTGAGTGACGTTGATGTGCCGCTGCTGTCATCTGACAGCCACCTTGATGCTCTCTCTTTTGTAGCGCAGAAAGGTGCGTCCGCGCTTGAAGCAACTGTTCTCAGAAAGCGTCTGGAAGAGACTCTTGCCAAATATCCGGACATGTCCCATTGCCGTTTCGGAGGTGCCGGCGGAGGTGTAGGCTTTGCTCTGCATGGAGTCTTAGGCTTGTGCGCATTTCCGGGCGCAGAGTATATTATTAACCGGCATGCAGATACCCTGAAAAGCGCTGAAATGATTATCAGCGGCGAGGGATGTATAGACGCTCAGACCACAGGAGGTAAGGTTGTATCTGCCCTTGAAAAGTTTGCTGACAATAAAGGAAAATCTTTTGTGGCCTTTGCCGGTAAGGTCTCCAATTCACTTGACGGCTCCCGATATATACAAGTCACGCCTGCCGGAGTAGGGCAAGCGTGGCGTAATGCTGTCAACGCGGCAGAGTACCTTGAGGCTGCCGTGAGGAATTATTTCTCGTAAATCTGTATGGTCCCGTCCTTAATGCCCCTGTCATAGATGTCATTCATCATCTTAGATTCAAAGGATTTACGGTGTGAGGCGTCCAGTATCTGCCTTATTTCTTCTGTTGCAATTTCCAGGGGGGCCGGGGCACCGCTTACTCTGTAGTCAGTTAATTTCAGGAGATAAAGGAAGCCACCTGATTCATCCTCAAATGTAGGATGTGAGGAAACGAATTCATCCGCACTGCCAAAGTCATAAGGTATGCGGGCCTCAATCTGATTCCAGTCAATCCATTTGTCTCTGAAAAAGTCATAGTGTACGGCTGATTTCAGAACTTCTTTTTCCAGACGGTCAACGTCTTCAGGTCTGTTGGACTTGTACAGTTTCCGTATAATTTCAATGTTCTCTGCCTCAACGGGTACCTTGAGATAAATGCCTCTTACGGCCGGTCTGGCAAGCGGAACCTCAGAACCGTGCTCTGAATAATATTCAGCAATTTCACTGTCTGTAGGTGTTGACAGTGACGTACCGTCATATACTCTGCGGGCATATTCATAGCGGATGAGTTTATTTCTGTAATCTTCCGTCATACGGTCAATTTCCGAGAGATCTAGTTCCTGAGCCGCTATGTGTGCCAGCATCTGGTTCTCCGCCCAGCGCTTTACATAAGCACTGACAAAGCTTACACTGTCTTCCCCTGTCAGAGCCGGAGGAATGGCGCCCTTTAGGGCTTGCATGGTGAGAACCTTATCCCCAACTTTTGCAAGTATATCACCATCTGAATCCTGTTTATCCTTTGAAGAACAGGAGTATAAACATAGACCGTAAATGCAGACTGCCGCCAGGAGGCATCCGCGCGGCCTGATAAGTTTATGACTTTTATGACGCAGAATTCTCATGGCGGCAGTCAGCAGCTGTTAAAGCTGTAATTTTATTTACTGATACTCTCCAGTACTTTCTTGTTAATATTTACTTTGTAACGTGAGTGCAGGTCATCCAGCCAGCGCTTTTCAAGTTCATTCTGGTAATCCGTAACCACAGCTCCACGTTCATCAGAGGCTTCCTCGGGCTGAGGAATTATACGGTCATAGACGGGAGCATAGAAGCCATAGCGGGTTGTTTCCATGGGCTTGGGACCTCCAAAACCAAGGTAGTCAGTGATGTTGTTTTCGCCCTTAGCAGCAATCACGCGCTCCACCTTAACCAGGCGCCCAAACTTGGCGCGTATGTCCTCAACCGCAGCAGCGGGGTTTGAGGCATCAAGGGTTTTTGCATATTCCACGGCCTTGTCCAGATCCTCCTGAGTGTTGGCAAAAATGAGGACTGCCTTATATTTAGGAGCTGACCAATGATACTTATCGCGGTTAGCCTTGAAGTATTCTTCAAGACCGGCGCGGTCAGATGAGGCACGCTCCCATACATTGCGGTTTGAAATCTCATACATGAGCATACCGTCACGGTATTCATGCAGCAAGTTGCGGTAATCCTCATTAGTCTTGTCCAGATTCTCCAGCGCCAAGTCCAGTACCTGAGCCTGCAGATGTGCCTCGGCAGCCTGACGGATGGCCTTGGCAACCTTTTCTGCATCAGCGTCAGCAGGAGCGGCCACGCTCCCCATGATGGTGCTCAGAGGAGTGCCTTTGCCGTTTACTTTAATGACAGGGGCATTCATTTTCTCCAGTTCACTTAATGCAGTCTCAAAGCTTCCGGCTTTGCGCACAGCGTTCTCTGCGCTTTTGATGGTTTTTTCTACCACCTGAGCCTTATACATGGCGCGGTAACGGTTCAGCACTGCCTGACGGGGGAGCAATGCACGTTCATCATTCTGAATAGCTTCCAGTAATTTAGGCTTCTGAACTTCAAAAGGTTCGCTGCTGCGGGCATCCAGTTTCTGAATTATATGGTACCCGAAAGCAGTGGCAAAGGGTTCAGAAATACCTCCAACAGGGAGAGCAAAGGCAACTGAATCAAATTCAGGTACCATAACTCCTGAACCAAACCAGCCGAGGTCACCTCCGCGGCGAGCTGATCCGGGGTCCTGGCTCTCACGTCTTGCGGCATCTGCAAAATCATATGACGGGTCTAAAACGCGCTTGTAGATGGAGTCTATCTCGCGCTTTGCTTTAGCAACTCCGGCAGAATCCAGGTCTCTGGTAATTTTTAGGATATGGCGTGCATGAACTTCTCCACGTGACGGAGTGCGCTCATTCACCTTTATCAGGTGCCAGCCAAAACCGGAGTTTACCGGTTCTGAAATTTCACCAACCGGAGTGTTATAAGCCGCATCTTCAAAAGCCCAGGGATAACGTCCGGGAACCACTGTTCCCATATCACCGCCTCTGACTGCAGATGGTTTATCAACAGAATACTCCTCAGCTACCGCTTCAAAAGTATTGGCACCGCTGATGATGACACCACGCAGGGAGTCAATCAAAGCGAGATTAGCATCAGAAGCTGTCACGCCGCGTCCCAGAGGAAGCATTATATGGCTTACTTTTACTGACTCTTTCTGATGTTCAAATGCTACCATAGCAAGAGAATCTTCCACTGAACTGTCTTTCATATAGGGAGCTGCAAGGTCATTGCGGAACTTCTCATATTCCTCAAGGAAAGCAGCGGTTGTATCAATGCCTGAATGGCGTGCATCAGCCACTTTGAGCTGATAATTGACAAACATATCCACGTAAGAATTAAGCGGCAGGGTGTCAGTGTGCTGGGCCTTATTCTTATTGTAGAGATATTCAAATTCACTGACTGTGACGTCAGTGCCGTCAACAGTCATCAGAATCGGGTCAACGTTCTTGGATGCTCCCACTGCCAGAAGTGTGGCACCTATTACGGAGGCTGATACAAAAGTTTTTTTCATATATTACTGCTGTAGAGGCTTGTCCGGACTGTGGACTGTAGCCAAAAAAGGATAATAAATTCGGTAATTTTGGTGGGCCATAAGACACACTTAGGTATAAACGGAATGACGTGTTTTTTATTGTTAGAATCACGTGTAATTTTTATCTTCTTGAATTAGTAATACTAGGAACGGGGCATAAGTTGGTGCAGGTAATATTTGATAATTCGGGGTAAAGAAATTAACTTTGCTGTGTGACTCAATATTTCCATTAATGAAATTAAGATGTACCAGATAATTAATCACTTTACGGATGATGATTTATACAAGTTCACCATGTGCTGCGCTGTTATTGAAAATTATCCGCGCACGCAGGTGAAGTATAAGTTTACTGACAGAGACCACATGGAATATCCGGCTGGTTTTGCGGCTGAACTGGAGCGTCAGATAGCTCTTCTTGAAACTGTGGTTATCACGGATGAGGAAATAGCATTTATGCGCCGTAAGTGTAATTATATTCCTGACTGGTTTTACAGTTTCCTGCGCGGATACAGGTATAACCGCACTCTGGTACGTGTCTCACAGGATGAGCAGGGACACCTGGAAGTTGAGTTTGAAGGGTCCTGGAGTGATACTATACTCCTTGAAGTGAAGGTGCTGGCAATCATTTCCGAGTTGTATTATGTTATGACCGGTCAGAACCTGAGCATGGATATGAATGACTTTTACCGGCGTTCATATGACAAGGGGCGGCGTCTGATTGAAGCCGGATGTGAGTTCAGTGATTTTGGAACGCGGCGCAGGGCTTCTTTTGAAGCTCAGAATACACTGGTCAGGGCCATGAAGGACTGTAATGGGTCTTTAACGGGCCCCGGACGCTTTGTTGGCACCAGTAACGTGTATCTGGCCATGAAACATGACCTGACTCCTCTGGGGACCATGGCTCATGAGTTTGTATGTGCCATAGCGGGAATGTACGGGCCGCAGATGGCTAACCATATAGCCATGCGCAAGTGGAGCAATACTTACCGTGGAGCACTGGGGACGTATCTCTATGATACGTATGGCTGGCGGATTTTCAGCCTGAATTTCTCTGAAGATTTCGCCAATATGTTTAAGGGCCTGAGAGTGGACAGTGGTGACAACATGGAACAGCTGCAGCTGATAGAAAGCAAATACCGTTCACTGGGCATAAATCCGGCTACAAAGCAGGTTATATTCAGCAATGCTCTGGATGTGGACAGGGCCATTCAGATTAATAATAAGGCTCAGGGCAGATGTATTCCGTCGTTCGGTATAGGAACTCATTTCACCAATGACTTTCCCGGATGCAAACCGCGAAATATTGTAATAAAGCTGGTTGCCGTTAAAATCACGGAGTCATGGCCTTTCTACTGCTCTACCTGCAAGCTCAGCGAGGATCATGGTAAATACACCGGTGATACTGAGACAGTCAAACGCTTTCTTGCGGCACTGCATATGGACGGCATGTGATACTTCTGATTTAAATCAATATAAACGGAGAGACCTTCCTGAATACAGGGATGTCTCTCCGAAAAATATTTGTGTGTGGGGTTTTAATGCCGGAACTTATCTGTCGCTTGCGCTGTAGTTGGGCGCCTCGCTGGTTATGGCCACATCGTGGGGATGACTCTCGGCCACACCGGCATTGGTTATGCGGGTAAAGCGGGCTTTGTGAAGGGTGTCAATGTCCTTAGCTCCGCAGTATCCCATACCTGAGCGCAGACCGCCCAGCATCTGGTAAACAACCTCGTAAAGAGAGCCCTTGTAGGGGACACGTGCGGCAATTCCTTCCGGAACCAGTTTCTTCACATCTGTAACATTGCCCTGGAAGTAGCGGTCCTTTGAGCCCTTTTCCATGGCTTCCAGAGAGCCCATGCCACGGTATGACTTATATTTTCTACCGTTGTATATAATGGTGTCTCCGGGTGATTCTTCTACACCGGCCAACATTCCGCCCAGCATGACAGAGTAGGCACCTGCGGCAAGGGCCTTTACAATATCACCGGAGTAGCGTATTCCACCGTCGGCAATCAGGGGGACATCTGTGCCCTCAAGGGCTTTGGCAACATCGTATACGGCAGACAGCTGGGGAACTCCCACGCCTGCCACTACACGGGTGGTGCAGATTGAGCCGGGGCCTATACCCACTTTGACACCGTCAGCGCCGTTCTCAACCAGATAACGCGCGGCCTCGCCGGTGGCAATGTTACCTACAACAACATCTATCTCTGGATATTTCTCTTTAACTGCTTTAAGCACGCCTACAACGCCTTTGCTATGGCCGTGAGCGGTGTCAATGACTATTGCGTCCACACCGGCAGCTACAAGGGCGTCAACACGCTCCATGGTGTCTGAGGTGACTCCTACACCGGCAGCAACGCGCAGACGGCCCAGTGCATCCTTGCAGGCATTGGGCTTGTCCTTAGCTTTTGTTATATCCTTATATGTTACCAGACCCACCAGACGACCGTCAGCATCCACCACCGGCAGCTTCTCAATCTTGTGTGACTGAAGAATGTCAGCAGCTTCCTCAAGATTTGTTGACTGGTCGGTTGTCACCAGACCTTCAGAAGTCATCACTTCATCTATGGCGCGATTCATGTCACGCTCAAAACGCAGGTCACGGTTAGTGACAATGCCGGCCAGTTTGCCATCTTCTTCCACCACAGGTATACCGCCAATGTGATATTCCTCCATCATAGCCAGGGCATCAGCCACAGTGGCGCCTCTCTTAATGGTCACAGGGTCATAAATCATGCCGTTTTCAGCACGCTTCACAGCATGGACCTGACGGGCCTGCTCAGCAATGGACATGTTCTTGTGGATAACTCCTATACCACCTTCACGAGCAATGGCTATAGCCAGAGCGCTTTCTGTCACGGTATCCATGGCTGCGGATACAATGGGGACGTTAAGGGTGATGTTACGGGAGAAGCGTGTGCGCAGATTGACTTCGCGCGGAAGTACTTCAGAATAAGCGGGAATCAGAAGGACATCATCAAATGTAAGTCCGTCCATCTGCACGCGGTCAGCAATAAAAGACATATTGTAACGGGTTTACTTGGTTGAATTTTATTGCATGCAAAGATAAGCATTTTTTTCCGTTCCGCAAGCATCAAACTGCAAAAGCGGTGTAAAATCATAAAAACAGGGGGCTGGCGGAATTATAATATACAACCCCGTTCTCCGGCTGGCAGCGGGAACGGGGCGTTATGTTTTTAAAGTGCGGTCAGTCCACTTTATGAAGGTCGTGTCCCATGCGGGTTTTCTTGGTGTGCATGTAGTAACGGTTATAGCTGTTGGGAGCCACCTCAATGGGTACATTCTCCACTACTTCCAGTCCATAGCCCTCCAGCCCCACACGCTTGACGGGGTTATTGGTCATAAGGCGCATCTTGCGTATACCAAGATGATTGAGTATCTGGGCGCCTACGCCATAGTCACGCTCGTCAGCGCGATGTCCCAGATGAAGGTTTGCCTCCACAGTATCCAGTCCTTCTTCCTGTAGCTTGTAAGCCTTGATTTTATCCATCAGTCCTATTCCGCGTCCTTCCTGATTAAGGTATATTACAGCGCCACGACCCTCTTTTTCAATCATCCGCAGGGCCTGATGAAGCTGCTCGCCGCAGTCACAGCGCTGGGATCCGAATATGTCACCGGTTGCGCAGGATGAGTGAACGCGTACCAGAACGGGGCTTCCGTCTGAAACATCCCCCTTAATGATGGCAATGTGTTCCAGGCCGTTGCTCTTCTGTCTGAAGGGTATGAGCCGGAAATGACCGTAGGCGGTGGGCATATCCACCTCCACGCCTTGCTCCACCAGTTTCTCATGCTCAAGGCGGTAAGCAATAAGGTCACGGATTGAAACCAGTTTCATCCCCCACTCATCAGCGCGTTTACGCAATTCCGGCAGACGGGCCATGGAGCCGTCATCGCTCATTATTTCCATCAGCGCCGCTGCCGGCTGAAGCCCTGCCAGACGCGCAAAGTCAACGCCTGCTTCTGTGTGTCCGGAACGTTTCAACACTCCGCCATCCTGGGCGTAGAGCGGATTGATATGACCGGGACGGCCAAAGGTTTCAGGGGTTGACAGGGGGTTGGCCAGAGCACGAATGGTCTCGCATCTGTCATGGATGCTCACACCGGTACTGCATCCTTCTAACTTATCCACGGTTATGGTGAACGGAGTTCCAAGCATGGATGTATTATCATCCACCTGATGCGGTAGATTCAGACGCTTGCATGCATCAATGGTCATGGGAACGCACAGAACGCCGCGCGCATTCTTGAGCATGAAATTCACCTGCTCCGGAGTGATGAGCTCTGCGGACACAATAATGTCTCCTTCATTCTCGCGGTCTTCATCATCCACCACTATTATCATTTTACCATTGCGGAAATCTTCAATGGCTTCTTCTATCTTGTCAAGTTTTATGGCTGAGTCAGCTGTTTTCTGTATCATGGGCTAATGGAAAGTCAGTTGTTTCAGATTCAATATTTTTATCTTGTTCCAGTGGAAATAACTCATGGAGTTTCTCTGTTACGTCATTCACCTGCATTATGTTACGGCGGGTGATGTGGAAGGGGTAGCGGTTGAGCAGGCTGATGACCGTTGCGTCAGTGGTATTTGAAAGGTATTCCACCACATGGTTCATGGCCTCGTCCGCAGCTTTCAGTTTTACCGGTGTAAGCTTTCTGAATAAACGTGGTGTTTTACGCAGCTTTTCAGTGGGACCAGTCAAAGCCTGTGATAGACTCTCCAGAAGCGTACGGGCATGATCAGGAATTACGTCATTCATGATTACCTCCTTGAGCTCAAGACTGCGTTTGGGCTGCTTACCCATCAGCTTCTTCAACCACAGTTTATATGCGTCTATATTAAATACTGAAGAGTCATTGGCGGCTTTCACAGTAAAGAAAATTCCTAATGGAAGAAGCACGGCGGTGCTTAGCCAGATACCGCTCCATACCTCTAATTTGCCGTCACGTGCCATCTTATAGCCGGTGTTGTCTATCAGATAGTAAGTTATAAACAGAAGCACAGAAACCACCAAGGGCGTGCCCAGACCGCCTTTCTTTATTATGGCTCCCAGTGGTGCGCCAATAAAAAAGAAAATGATACAGGCTATGGAGAGGGTGAACTTCTTCTGCATCTCAATGTCATGGCGCCTCATGGTTTTCTCCAGTTCCACCAATACAGTTTTGCGGAACTCGTATTCCTGTTTATGACGCTTTACCTTCTCCAGTGCTCCGCGTGTGTACTGCGCTTCCCGGTCCGGGGTTGGGGCGCGGAATACAGAGTCTAAATCTATGGTGGTGGCACCACTCAGCGCAGGCATGGGGTCAAACACCACGTTGATGGTATCCAGATAACTCATAGGTGACACATACACGCCCGGACTTTCAGGGGCCATGGCGGCATCAGTCTGACTGACTTCTTTAGCTCTGGCGGCCGCCTGAAGTGTTCCTGTGGTAGACTCCGTCACACGCTGATGAGTTCCTGAGGTAGTGACTAATTCATAATCTGTAAGTCCCACCATGGGGGTCATACGTATCTGTTTTGCATAGGCATTACCCACACTGTCCACGCGGCGTGAGAGACTGTCAATACTTGACTGCAGTTGACTGATGTTTTTCCCCACATACTGGTTACGCATGGTCTGTTCATCCATGCGGTTAAGGTTCATGTCAAAGCTAAAATAGACATCCTTGGTGGTGAAATTTTCACGTCTGAAAGGCATGAACTGTGAGTTTCCGAAACCGAAAGCATTACCTTTCAGGTTTTCAAACATCTCACCGCTGTAAAGCTGTAGCAGCAGATGGGTCTTGTCCTCTGTAAAGTTCAGTCTGGCGGAGTCAGCCAGGATAACGCGGGAATTATCCATTCCCTGGGTGACATCGTAGATTATGATATCATATAGAGTGCCGGTTTCCTGATTTTTGTGATTCACATACATGTTCATGTTAGGAATCTTATCATAGAATGATTTTTCAGGAATCTCAACCTCAGGTGATTTCTGACGGACAGAAAACATCAGTGTCCACATACGTGCCTGCGCCACCGGCAAGACATCATTCTGGAAGAAGAACGCGCCAACGGCTATCAGCAACATCAGCCACAGCAGTGGTCTCATGATACGGAAGAGTGAGACACCGGCAGCTTTCATGGCCGTAAGCTCAAAACTCTCGCCAAGATTTCCAAAAGTCATGATACTTGCCAGCAAGACCGCCAGAGGTAGCGCCGTGGGTATCATGGTCAGAGCAGCGTAAAAGAATAGTTCTCCTATCACGTCCATACCCAGACCTTTCCCCACAATGTCATCTACAAAACGCCACAGGAACTGCATCAGCACTATGAACAGCACTATGAAGAATGTCATGGCAAACACCGGCAGGAACCGCTGCAGCATAAACGTATATAGACGTTTGACTATAACCATGCTGCAAAAATACAAAAAAATAAAATACGCTGACGGGGGCGTGTCCTTTAATTAAGACATTTCCACGTCAGCGTATGATTTATGCCGGAGCCGCGGAGGCTCTCAGTATCAGAATGTAAATTTACATGCGCTTTTCCCGGAGGGCCTGTGCTATGTTGTTTGCCATCTTTACGGCCGGAACTATATTGTCGCAGATATGGTCTGAATCCATCAGTTTGTCTATTCCGGCGTGTTCCAGTGACTGACGAACATTCTCATTAACGCCGGAGAGAACCACATGAATTCCTTCCTTGTGTGATGAAGTGATAAGCAGTTCCAAATTGTGGATTGCTGTGGCATCAATGAACGCTACTTTCCTCATGCGGATGATACGCACCAGCGGTTTCTCAGCCATGGAGCTGCGCATCATCTCATCAAATTTGGTAGCTATGCCAAAGAAGAACGGACCGTCAATCTCATACACGCTCACGCCCTGTGCTACATTCAGGACTTCATGCTGAGTTAAGTCTGTTCCTTCTGCAACATCAAGTTGCTCGCTATAGACGCGGATGGACGTATTCTCCATGACGCGACGCATGAAGAGGACCACAGCCAGCAGCAGACCTATCTCAATGGCTATGGTGAGGTCAAATACAACAGTCAGCAAGAAAGTAACCAGAAGCACTGATATGTCACTCTTAGGTGCATGGAAGATACCTATGATGGTACGCCAGCCGCTCATGTTATATGCCACAACTATCAGGACCGCAGCCAGACAGGCCATGGGTACATAATTTATCAGAGGCATCAGGAAGAGGAATATCAACAGCAGAACCAGGGAGTGAACTATACCGGCAATGGGAGTACGTCCGCCATTGGTGATGTTAGTCATGGTTCGCGCAATGGCGCCTGTGACAGGTATTCCACCAAAGAAGGGAACCACAACATTGGCTATACCCTGGCCTATAAGCTCTGTATTGCTGTTAGTATGCGAGCCGGTTACACCGTCAGCCACAGTGGCTGAAAGAAGGCTCTCTATGGCTCCCAGGACCGCAATTGTGAATGCTGATGGGAGCAGCATGTTTATGGTGGCCATGTTCAGCTCAAAACCGTGGGGTGCCGGTATGTCAGTGGCCATGGTGCCAAAGCGGTCTCCGATGGTTTCTACGCTGAAGCCACCCATAATCTTGATAATGTAAGTGCCGGCGGTTACAAGAATTATGGCCAGCAGGGCACCGGGGAGTTTCTTGTTTACCTTGGGGGCTAATATGATAATAAGCAGCGAAACCACGCCCACGCCAAGCGTGCTCCATGTAATGTTTCCCATGTTGCGGAAATACATTCCCCACTTGGGAATAAACTGTCCGGGGATGTTGCTCAGTCCCAAACCAAGAAAGTCATTTATCTGGGTGGAAAAGATGGTAAGGGCAATACCCGCGGTGAAACCCACCACAATAGGGTAAGGGATAAACTTGATTATGGTTCCCAGATGGAAAAGACCCATCAGAACCAGAATCAGACCTGCCATGACTGTTGCCACAGCCAGCCCGTGAAGACCAAACTGAGCTATTATATTGTAGACAATAACTATGAAAGCTCCGGTGGGACCACCTATCTGGACTGAGTTACCTCCGAAAAAAGATACCAGGAAGCCACCTATGATGGCTGTTATAAGGCCTATTGTGGGACTCACACCGGACGCAATACCAAAGGCAATTGCCAGAGGGAGTGCCACTATACCCACCACTATACCGGCTATGACGTCGTCCTTGAAACGCGACATTGTGTAATGACGCAGAGCCCCAAACAGCTTGGGGCGGAAATCAATTGTTCCTGAAAGCATAAAGTGCTCTAAATAAAATATATACCTAATGAAAACTTGTTATACTCGGTAATAAACGGCGCAAAGGTAGCTAAAAAGCTTTGAACATGCAAATGAATGTTAACGGATGTTGGAGCAATACCTGTCATGTGGCTATCTCTCTCATTTTTTTCGCTTGAGCACCATGCCAGCTATTTCTTTCTGAATCTTGCTCCCCGCAGCTATGTTTGCACCCAGATAAACAGCTGAAAAGATTGTGAACCCTGAAAGGACCTTAAGCCATGCTGCATTAACAGTAAGCATGACCGGGTATGCCACAGCGCAGGAAAGAAGTGTAAGAATAATATACGGAGCAAGATCTTTCAGAAGCGCCATAACGCTGTGCCCTGAAACACGTGAGGTGACCACCAGCGTTGCCATGTAAGTGACCGCGGAACTGAAAACCTGGCCCCATAAAAGCAGTTCTAACCCGAAAACGGGGTTGGAGGGAGTGCTCATGTTGATGAAAGGCAGGGTAATGAATAGTGCTACCAGTGCCACGGAGTCACGCAGAATTTCCAGCCGCAGTATGCTCTTGGAATTCCCTAAGGCCAGAATGTAATTATTATATAATGAGTTCAGGACCGTAAAGATACCCCGGAACAGCAAAAGTTGAAACAGTATTATCGAGGGGTCCCACTTGGTTCCGAAGAGCAAGTGGAAAATGGGGGTTGCCATCACGGCAAGTCCGCACATGCAGGGAAACAAGAGATAAGCTGTAAAACGGTTCATCTTGGAGCACAGGCGCAGGTATCTCTCGCGGTCATCCTGAACTGCGGCAAGTACCGGAAGGAAAGATGAGGTCAGAACCTGGCTTATGGAGGTGATTCCCATTTTGCTCCATTTGTCTGCCTGTGTGTAATAACCTAAGGCTGACATTCCGGCGCGGTTGCCAATGAAGAATGAGTAAATATTCAGGAATAGTGTGTTAAGAAAAGAGGTGCACATCATGCGCCAGCTCAGGCCCATGAAACCTTTTATGACCTTTGCGCTGAAACGCAGTTCCGGAAGCCAGTGCCCGGTAACCCACAGGACGCCCGTTTTGACGGCTGAGATGGTCACAGCCTGCCATACTATGGCCCAGGGACCAAAACCTGCCACTGCAAGGTATATGCCGCATATGGCTCCCGCAATAAGGCCCAAAGTGTTTGAGACTGCCACCATGCGCACATGCATACGCTTCATCAGACGGTTTATCTGGACTATGGATGCCGCATTAAGTATCATGGAAAGGAACATTACCCTTGAGAGGGGTATCAGACGTTCATCACCCTCAAAACAGTCAGCAATAAGTGGTGCTCCAAGATACAGCAGGACATAAAAGAATATGGACACAAAGATGTTGAACCACAGTACAGTGCTGTAATCTGTGTGTGTTGGTTCTTTCTTCTGAAGAAGAGCGTATGAGAATCCGCTGTCAACAAGTAATGATGCGAATGCCTGAAAAACCAGCACCGCACCCACCAGACCAAAATCAGCAGGGCTCAGGAGCCATGCAAGTACAATGCCCGTGACGGCGTATAGAATCTGAGTCAGCACCCTGTCTATCAGATTCCATTTCAGCGTTCCGGCTGTAAGCTTCTTAAGATTATCTTGTTCAGCCATGGACGGTGAAGCTTTGGAATTTATTTTACGTTCACCACCTTTACACCCAGTGTGCGGTTTATGATCTTGGCCGGACTACCCGTGTAATAGACAGTTCCTGATCCGGCGCCATAAATTTTCAGGGTATTAAGTACATGGCAGTCAATGGGACCGGTGCCTATTATCCAGCAGGTGGCTTCTTCCACAGAGAGACCGTTGGCCTCAAAAGGTCCGGTACCTACGTTAGTAAGTTTGGCTTTGGTGGCTTTACCGTTTATTATCATGTGTCCGCAACCCGTTGAGATGGATGCGTCCAGACGGTATGTGTCTATATTATTAAGAATCATGGTTCCGTTGCCAATCAGCTTACCCTGAAATCTTGAACCCGGAATTATCCCGGTGACAGTAAGAGTGGAGTCAGATGAATTCTCAGCATATTCCAGGTTGCTGGAATATACCGTAAGGTCCGGAAGTTTACAACCCTGAGGAAGAGTGAGCACATCCACCTCTATGCGTAAGGTGTTCTTAGTGTTCTGACACATTATTTTGGATGCCACTTCTTTGTCACATGTAAACTTTACCACTCCATGTTCAGTTGCAGACGGAGTATAGGTTACATTAACCTTGCCCACCAGCTTAAGTTTGCTGAAATCGCCCACGTTAATACTGTAATCATCAGCTCTGCAAATCATGCCTGCGCACAGAGCAATGGCTGAGATAAAACAGCAGATAACGCGGTGCATGCCTGTTTTTACAAGTAAGTACTTATTCATTATTAAGAAAAGCTTTTACAGTTTTAATATTATCAGTACGTCCGCGCAGGTCAGCTCCTGCGGTATCATGAATATCTATGGTACCGCTGCCGTATGCAGAGGCCTTTAATGTCTTGTTGCGCAGTGCTGAAGCATTTATTTTACCGCTGCCTCTGAGTGCCAGCATGGTACGCCCGGTACAGTTACCGCCCACTGTGACATTTCCGCTTCCGCTTAATGTGGCGCTTACATTTTTTGCAGCCACTGACGGAACTTTAATAGTCCCTGAACCGGTGTTTTCAAGGCTTATGGTTTCAGCGTCAGTATTCCCTTCCAGTTTAATATTTCCTGATCCGGTGAGGAAAACCCTGAGTGTGCGTGCAACTCCGTTAAAAAGCTCTATATTCCCTGACCCCGTGAGCATTACGTTGAGGTTTTGCGCCTCGTGCAGTCCGCTTACTGAAAGAGTGGCGCTTCCTGTCTGGCTGATTACGCGCATTACTGCCGGGGCGTAGACAGTCAGAGAAGTGCCGGGTGCGGGAGCCTGTCTGCTTTCATAACGTATGTTCAGCGCTGTTCCAGTATGTGAGAGTTTGAAATTGGAATAGTCAGCTTTAGGGCATGTGATAACAACCACCCCAACGGAGTCAGGATGATATACCATTTTAGTATTTACAGCACCCGTAAGATAAAACTCATCATAATCCTTAACCTTCAGCGTGGTACGCTCCATTACTGATGCTCCGTGGGACACACAGAAGCCAAGCAGCATAAAAATAATCAGGAATGGTTTACGCATGTTTAGGTAAAATTTCATATTCTATCTTGTCAAGTATTTGCGTTAATGAGGCCAGGTCAGAGGCTCGGAGCATCTCAATTCTTGTGGGCCTGAAATCCGGAATACCCTTGAAAAGCGGTGAGGCTGCCAGATGACGTCTTATGTGAAGAATACCACGGTACTCATCTATCCTGTCAACGCTCTCTGAAATCTGACGTCTGAGCATTGCAAATTTCCGGGCTGTAGTGAGCTCCGGTTCACTATGCTGTCCCAGAGCGCGTTTGATATCGTGGAAAACCCAGGGAGCACCTATGCTGGCTCGTCCCACCATTATTCCGTCCACGCCGGTCTCAAACGCTTTTAAAGCGCTCTCCCCGTCAGTGATGTCACCATTTCCTATAACGGGAATCTTAAGTCTGGGATTAGCCTTCACGCGAGCTATCATTTCCCAGTCAGCTGAACCGGTGTACATCTGTGAGCGGGTGCGTCCGTGGACAGTCAGAGCCTGTATGCCGCAGTCCTGAAGCTGCTCTGCAAGGTTCACTATTATCTTGCTGTTATGGTCCCAGCCAAGACGGGTCTTCACCGTTACCGGCACTTTTACTGCTTTTACAATGGCACGTGTTATTTCCAACATCAGAGGAATGTTCCTTAACATTCCTGATCCGGCGCCCTTCCCGGCAACTTTCTTTACGGGACAACCAAAGTTTATGTCAATCAGGTCAGGCCCCGCAGTTTCTACTATACGGGCGGCTTCTACCATTGACTCCACGTCACGTCCGTAAATCTGTATGGCGGTGGGGCGTTCAGCGGGATTGATTTCCAGCTTTCTTGTAGTGGCGGCAATATTGCGGATAAGCGCATCAGCTGAAACAAACTCAGTATATGTCATGTCAGCACCGGCTTCCTTACAGATAAGCCTGAATGAAGCATCAGTGACATCCTCCATGGGTGCCAGCATCACAGGTCTCTCACCTAAATCAATATTACCTATGACCATACCGTTGAAGCAGGATTAGTTTTCCTCTGCTATGCATATCCTGCCTATCAGGAAGTAGGCCGGATTATTCATTCCCCACTCCCCACTGTCAGATGATTCCATGGTGAACACCACGCGTTTTATATTATAGTTTCCCGGAATCATATACCAGTATTTGCAGATGTTTGTACCCTCTGCAAGGAGCCATGAGACCTCAGATACAGAACCGTCTGCTAACTCAAAATGTATATTTAATTTGCAGAAGTCACCGGTACTGAACGGGCGGCTGAAGGCAGAACCGTTCTTCATGGCATCATATCCCCACGCTGAATTGCTCACGTATAATGAAGGCATGGAAAATGGCTTGCCGTCCTTTCTCTCCATGTAGAGCGTGGGTCTGTAATCCGGATCAGTTGAATAGCTTTCCATTGCATCTGCACAAGCCACAAGATATGGTTCGCCCTCGCCGGATGAGCCCAGTGGCGTGACGGGTGCCCACTGGGCATCTGTCCAGTTCCCCGGGGCCTGGCTTACAGGCGCGCAGTTAGCGGGGCAGAATCCTTTCCATGACTTATATTCTATACCGTCCCACACCGTTACGTCTGCGCTGTGACTGAACACAAAGTCATCGCACAAAACCTCTTTGGCACTCGTGTCATAACATTTATTCCAGTAACCTTCTGCGTTGAGGGTGTTACCGTCCAGAATGTCCACTTCTTCGTACTCCACTTCGGGTTCATCATTATCACTGCAGGCAGTGAAGGCCACCCCTGCAATAGTAATGGCAAAGGCATAAAGCAAATTCTTTTTCATCTGTTATTTCAGTTTGGGAAGGAACTTATTTTTCGTAATATACTATATCCTGTAAGCGGATATTGAAACGGAGGTTGGAGTAGGGCGGTATGTTTGAACTTGACAGAGATGCACCATATGCTGACTCATAAGGTATAATTACTTCTGCAGTATCCAGCACGCGCATATCTGTGACTGCCATGGTCCATCCGCTGATAACGTTAGCACCGGTGAGCTTGGTACGGAATATTCCGGGCCCGTAAGTGGTATTTGAAGTTGAAGAGTCAAAAAGTGTGCCGTCATAAAGATAACCTTCATAACGCACATCCACTGTACTGGTGCTCAGTGGTTTAAGATTGCCCTCTGTCTCAGCACGGTCATTGAAATAATGAATCAGCACATACGCGCCGGGGTTCCAGCTGGGAACTATCATTTTATAATAAGGTGTACCGTCTGCATTTGTGCGTGTCTGGAGTCGTTCAAGCCATGCGTTATTCAGTTCACGGTTAGTCTTATACTTGTCCCATGCATCCTGCTCATCGTCATCAGAGCAGCCTGACGCCAGGAGAATCAGCCCGGTGGCCAGAAGGAGCAGGGGTATTATCCTGATTTTTTTCATGTCTTTATAATTAAGAGCCTGTTCTTAAAAAATATCGGAAAGTAAGGCTTTAAGAGAGCTTGCGCAGGAGAGAAGTCAGACTTACGCGGTCATGGATGAGACGGTGGAGGTCAGCCACATTAACACGGGTCTGCTCCATGGAGTCGCGTTCACGCAGTGTGACTGTGTTATCTTCCAGAGTCTGATGGTCCACGGTGATACAGAAAGGTGTGCCAATGGCATCCTGGCGGCGGTAACGCTTGCCTATACTGTCCTTCTCGTCATAGTGAGTGGCAAAATCAAATTTAAGGTCATTCACAATCTCGCGAGCCTTGTCAGGCAGACCATCCTTCTTCACCAGAGGCATTACGGCGCACTTTACAGGTGCCAGGGCTGCCGGCAGATGAAGTACCACGCGGGTGTCGCCTCCTTCAAGTGCCTGCTCCTCATAGCTTGAACACAGGACGCTCAGGAACATGCGGTCCACACCTATGGATGTCTCTATTACGTAAGGTACAAAATTCTCTTTCAGTTCCGGATCAAAGTATTTAATATTCTTGCCGGAGAACTTCTCATGCTGTGAGAGGTCAAAATTTGTACGTGAGTGAATACCTTCCACTTCCTTGAACCCGAAAGGCATCTTGAATTCAATGTCAGTGGCAGCGTTTGCGTAGTGCGCCAGTTTCTCGTGGTCATGGTAACGGTACTTGTCGTCACCCAGTCCCAGAGCCTTGTGCCAGCGCAGACGCCACTCTTTCCAGTAACGGAACCATTCCATTTCCTGACCGGGACGAACAAAGAACTGCATCTCCATCTGCTCAAATTCTCTCATACGGAAAATAAACTGACGGGCAACAATCTCGTTACGGAAAGCCTTGCCTATCTGAGCTATGCCGAAGGGCAGACGCATGCGTCCCGTCTTCTGAACATTGAGATAATTGACAAATATACCCTGAGCGGTTTCAGGACGCAGGTACACAGTCATTGCTCCGTCTGCGGTAGAACCCATCTCAGTCTTGAACATGAGGTTAAACTGCCGCACTTCTGTCCAGTTACGTGTACCTGACACGGGGCATACTATTTCTTCATCCAGGATAATCTGGCGGAGTTCATCCAGATTATTTGCGTTCATGGCCTCTGAGAAACGGTTGTGCAAAGCCTCACGCTTGGCAACATTCTCAGCCACGCGCTGATTAGTCTGGCGGAACATGGCCTCATCAAAGGAGTCACCAAAACGCTTACGGGCCTTGACAACTTCTTTTTCTATCTTCTCATCGTACTTTGCTATCTGTTCTTCTATGAGCACATCGGCACGGTAACGCTTCTTGCTGTCACGGTTATCAATAAGGGGGTCATTAAAAGCGTCCACGTGACCGGAAGCTTTCCAGATGGTGGGGTGCATAAAAATGGCGGAGTCTATGCCCACTATATTCTCATGAAGAAGTGTCATGGCATCCCACCAGTAGCGTTTGATGTTATTTTTCAGCTCCACACCGTTCTGTCCGTAATCATATACGGCGGAAAGGCCGTCATAAATCTCACTTGAAGGGAATACAAAACCATATTCTTTTGCGTGAGATACTATTTTCTTGAATACATCATCTTGTTGTGCCATGACGTTGATTGGTATATTTTTAAAGAGTGATTAATGCGGTTTCTTGTAAATGGTATAATTTCTGCAAAGTTAAGCATAATTTTTCTATTATATCTTCTTTACTGACTTTATTTGCGAGTCAGGCAAACAGATGCGTAGATCATTACCAAACATTAGCTCCCGTCCGGTTGTTTCACTTATATAGTCCTTATTAATATTTAAATGAAAAAGATAGTATTATTTCTTGCTATAGCCGTTTCTTTGGCCTTTAACACATCGGCTATGAGTTTGAAAGACGCGTTTAATGCCCTTTCAAATGTCCCCAACATTTCTGTCAGGTCTGACTATAACTTCCCCATTCTTGGACTTACTGAAAATGGAGAGTGTGCCGCGGCATTGAATTTGAATGAGGCACAAATCCGGGAATCAGGAAATGCGGTATATACCATACTTAATCAGGTTCCACTGGCATGGATGATAAATGGTGGAAATAACAATCTTGCAGCTGCATTTATTTACGCCTCACCTGAAAGCACCAATGGTATTTATGAAGTGCTTATGGTGGTGATGGGTGGCAAATTAGGCGAGATAGCTATTGTCTACGGAGGAATAGATAAAATGGCAAAGGATGCACTTCAGAATGCACCGTTAAAAATGGAAGCGGATAAGATTAGCATCCACGCAAGTCTGCCTAATGGCGACACCTATGACATTCAGACAGATTAGCGAAAATATATAGACATAGTGCAAAAAAGCGCGAGCCTAAATAGGCACACTTATCTAATTACATTTCTTATATCGCGGTATATTAATTTATACCGCGATATATTATATGACCGCTTCCGGACTCTGATTCTTCATAGTTGAAACTTTCGGCCTGAAAATTTGGACTTGCGCTTTCTAATAATTAAATTTGCGCATACTAATCCTAATATCTCTTAAATCCAACATTGAGTTATGAAGAAACATAATTTTTATGCCGGTCCTTCTATTCTTAGTGAATATACCATCCGGAACACAGTAGACGGAATTCTTGACTTTGCCGGTACGGGTCTGTCAGTACTTGAAATCTCACATCGCAGCAAGGAGTTTCAAGCAGTTATTGACGGCGCATCTGAGTTAGTGAAAGAACTCCTTGACGTGCCTGAAGGCTTCTCTGTTCTGTGGCTGGGTGGAGGTGCTTCCATGCAGTTCTGCATGCTTCCCTTTAACCTGCTGAAGACTAAGGCGTCATATATTGATACCGGTACATGGGCTCATAATGCAATAAAGGAAGCCCGCTTCTTTGGTGATGTTGATGTGGTGGCCTCTTCAGAGGATGCAAATTATACATATATTCCCAAGAACTTTGTTGTCCCCGCTGACAGTGATTATTTCCACTATACATCTAACAACACCATTTACGGAACAGAAATTAGACGCGATCCTGACGTGCCCGTTAAGATGGTGGCTGACATGAGTTCTGATATTTTCTCACGCCATATAGATTTTTCAAAGTATGATGCCGTTTATGCCGGCGCTCAGAAGAATCTGGCACCTGCAGGTGTCACCATAGTTATAGTTCGTGACAGCGCTTTGGGGAATGTGGACCGTCCCATCCCCACTATGCTGGATTACCGCACTCATATCAAGAAAGGCTCAATGTTCAATACTCCTCCCGTGCTTCCCATTTTTGCCGCATATCAGACACTGAAGTATTACAAGGAACTGGGCGGTATTGACACTCTTGAACGCATGGACCTTGAAAAAGCGGCCCTCCTTTATGACGCCATTGACAGCAGCCGTATCTTCCGCGGCACAGTGACTGACCCTGAAGACCGCTCCATCATGAACGTATGCTTTGTGATGAAGGATGAATATAAGGAGCTTGAGAAAGAATTTGTTGACTTTGCAGCAGAACGCGGCATAGTAGGCATCAAGGGTCACCGTTCAGTGGGTGGTTTCCGTGCTTCACTTTACAATGCTCTTCCCATTGAGAGCGTGCGCGTACTGGTTGACGCCATGGATGAGTTCCAGGCTAAACATTAATAGGGAACGGATATGAAAGTCTTAGTTGCCACAGAAAAGCCTTTTGCACCCGTGGCGGTGGAAGGCATACGCGCTGAAGTTGAAAAAGCAGGCGCTGAGCTGGTACTGCTGGAAAAATACACTGACCGCAGCCAGCTGCTGGAAGCTGTTGCTGACGCTGACGCTCTGATTGTCCGCAGTGACAAGGTTACTGCTGATGTTTTTGATGCAGCCCGGAATCTGAAAATAGTTGTCAGAGCCGGTGCAGGTTATGATAACATTGACCTTCAGGCTGCCACAGCTCACGGAGTCGTGGTGGAGAATACACCCGGTCAGAACTCAAATGCCGTTGCAGAACTGGCTTTGGGAATGATGGTGATGGCTGCAAGAAACATGTATGATGGGACTTCCGGCACAGAGCTGAAAGGAAAGCGCCTGGGTATTCAGGCTTTCGGACAGGTGGGACGGAACGTGGCCCGTATAGCTTCCGGTTTTGGCATGGAAGTCAGTGCCGTGGACCCCTTCTGCCCGGCAGATGTAATGGTAGCTGCAGGCGTCCGTCCCGTAAAGGATGTGCCTGAACTCTATATAAATTCAGAGGTTGTTTCCATCAATATCCCGGCCACCCCTGAGACTGTACGCAGCATTGGTTATGACCTGATAACCTCCATGCCCAAAAAGGCTATTCTGGTTAACACAGCGAGAAAAGAGGTGATAGATGAAGAAGGCCTGATGCGTGCCCTCGCTGACCGCTCGGACATCAAATATATGTCAGACATCCGCCCTGACTGTGCTGAAGAACTGCTGGAAAAATTCCCCGGCCGTGTGTTCTTTACCCCCAAAAAGATGGGGGCACAGACTGCAGAGGCTAATATCAACGCCGGTATTGCCGCTGCACGTCAGTGCATAGCCTTCCTCCGTGACGGCATTGACCGCTTCCGTGTGAACTGAAATTAAGAGCCTTTTCTCTCATCTTTATGAATCTGCCTTTTTAATGGCAGGTCCTAAGAGGATAGAGGCGTAAACCCTATAAAAGAGGGGAGCCCGATGAACTGCAACGGGCTCCCCTCTTTTATAGTCTTTTCTCACAAATGATTATTCACGGCGCCGTGTTTTTATTTGGAAGTCAGGGAGGTAAATTCTTCCGCGTAGTAGTTGCGGTCAGCTCTTGAACCGTCCGGAATCAGCCATATACATGCCGCAACGGCGGCTGCAATCAAAATTACAGCAGCTGAGATGGCTATGCGCCATTTGGTTTGCAGTCCGTCCGTTTCTTTTTCTTCCCGTACTTTCAGCTTTTCTACCACCGGAGGTGCGGGCTTGACTGAAGTTGTATCTTTAATATGAGACAGCCCCTTCTTGAAAGCCGCCATATCCTTGGTACGGTCCTTGGGGTGGGGAGCCAGGGCTGCCGTCAGGGTACTGATGGTTTTACGAGAAACCTTATACGCCTTTAATTCGTAGGCTATTTTATCCACATTAAGTTCACTGGCTTTGGGCGGTTTGCGGGTTGTGAGAAGGTAATAGGCCGTGGCGGCTGTAGCATAGACATCAGTCTGCGGAGAGAATTCTGTCAGTCCCAGATATTGCTCCATGGGTGAGAACCCTTCAGATACGCCCTGCATATTAAATGTACTTGTCTGCTGGCCTTGTTCATTATAATGCTTGGAAAGCCCGAAGTCTATTAAGACAGGCCGTTCAGTACCGTCCACATTCTGCTGCAGCATTATATTTTCCGGTTTGACATCAAGGTGAGTAACATGATTGGCGTGAAGAAACTCCAGCGCATCAGCCACAGGGATGAGTGACTGTGCCATTTCAGCTTCAGTCATGGGGCGTCCCAGCTCTTTGAGCTTTGTTGCCAGAGAGCCACCGGAAAGGAAATCCATAGAGTAATAGGCCGTTCCGTTGGCCTCAAACACCTCATTCACCTTTATCACATTCTTGGGCTGTAGCCCCAGCCGTTTAAGCCTGTTTGCTTCTGTGATGAAATCTTTAAGTGATGCCTTATACCGCTGTGAGGCAGGCCCGGAATACTGCACCATAAAGGTAGTTACATCACGGATACAGTCGCTCTTGAGAAAATGCTCCTTAAGGGCCATGACAGTTGTGGGTCCACCGCTGTCAGGAACAAATGAAACTTTATATGTGATACCGAAACCTCCGGCACCTAACTTGGATATTACCGTATATGTACCGGTGGCGGATTTAAGCTGTGTCCCGCTTTCAAGTGCGTAGTCTGACACCATCTGGGTTTCAGTGCCGCGAGGGTCTGTTATGTTTATTTCGGTCTCCATTTCTCTGGTAAATTAGATATCAACGTATACGCAGGGTCAGTCTAGTCTGTCCCAGATACAGGCTTTCTCCGTCACGTAATATTCCACAGGCTCCCGGGTCCTGAAAAATATCGTTACCTATTATTATGGGGTTCTTGGTCTTCAGTACCGTTATCTTCACATGCGGGTCTACATGGGGATGCCATTCCACCTGCGCACATCTTCTGCTGATGCGTGAATCACCTGTGATGTTGATATCGCTGGCCAGACGTGCGTCACATCTTCCAATTACACTGACACCCTCAGGAATCTCATACTCTGACCCGTCAGAAGCGCTGAACCAGGCTGACTGGGTTATTACCGGCTCAGCCGGCAAGTCCGGCTCTTGGCCCTCCACAAAAGCAGTCTGTGGCGTGGAGTTTATGTCAAAGACCACTGACATCTCATGACCGCAGCGCAGACACGTAACTACACCTGACTCTGTTGCCTCAGGCTTAACCAGAGTCAGTTTTTCATTACATGAAGGGCATACTATATTTACGGTAACCGTTTCCATTTCTTTGCAAATATAATAAAATTTAAAATATGCTACTTTATTTTTTGGTGGCAGAATAAATAAAATGTACTTTTGTGATAAAAACTTTCCCAACAGCAGCGCTATGAATGAACAGGCTTTAAGCCAGTTATATCTTAAAGATACCGCCTTCCGCGACCTCATGCAGAGGCGCATTTTCAATGTCTTGCTCATTGCCTCGCCATATGATGCGTTCATGATGGAAGAGGACGGCCGCGTGGAGGAGCAGCTTTACTTTGAGTATGTTTCTCTGAATCTTAGCTCACCACCACGTGTCCAGCGCGTGTCCCACGTCCGCGAGGCCCTGGATGAATTGCGGCGCAAGCATTTTGACCTCATCATAGCCATGCCCGGAGTGGACCTCTCAGAGACCTTTGACGGCGCCGCTGAAATAAAAAAAGAATTCCCTGCCATTCCCATAGTGGTCCTGACGCCGTTCTCCAAGGAAGTCTCACGGCGTCTGATGCACGAGGACCTCAGCAATATAGATTATGTTTTCTCCTGGCTGGGGAACATGGACCTTCTGCTGGCCATCATCAAGCTTCTGGAGGATAAACTTAATATTGATGACATTGACCGCGTCGGGGTGCAGATGATACTTGTAGTGGAAGACTCTGTACGCTTTTATTCCTCAGTCCTACCGCATATTTATAAATTCCTGCTCTCTCAGAGCGTTATTTTCTCCACTGAGGCACTGAATGAGCATGAGCAACGCCTGCGCATGCGCGGACGCCCCAAAGTAATGCTGGCGCGTGATTATGAAGAAGCCGTAGCACTCTATAATAAATACGGTGACCATTTCCTGGGTATAATTACTGACGTCTCATTCAAGCGTAACGGAGTAAAAGACCCGCAGGCCGGAATCAGATTTGCTGAGTATGTCCGTAGGCATGACCCGCATCTGCCCATCATTGTAGAATCTTCTGAAATAGAAAATGCCGGGCGGGTGGGGCACTTCGGCGGTGTCTTCATTGATAAGAACTCAAAAAAACTCCCGGTGGACCTGGGTGAGGCCATAAGCTATAATTTCGGTTTCGGTGATTTTGTTTTCCGTGATCCTAAGACAGGAGAAGAGATAATGCGTATAGCTGACCTCAAGGGCATGCAGAAACGCATCTTTGACGTCCCTGCTGACTCGCTATATTACCACGCCAGGCGTAATGACATAAGCCGCTGGCTGTACTCACGCGCCCTCTTCCCCATTGCTGAGGTGATAAAGAAACATCACTTTAATGACCTTTCAGAAGCTGATGCGGTGAAACAGCTATTCTTTGAGCTGATAGTCAAATATCGCCGCATGAAAAACCGTGGCGTTGTGGCTGTCTTCAAGAAGGACCGCTTTGACCATTATTCTAATTTTGCACGCATAGGACAGGGGTCACTTGGAGGCAAAGGCAGAGGCCTGGCATTTGTTGACTCCATAATAAAGAAAAATCCCGTTTGTGATAACTTTGATGGAATGACCATTTCCATCCCCAGGACCGTGGTACTGTGTACGGACATCTTTGACGCCTTTATGGATCATAACCGTCTGTACCCGCTGGCACTGAGCAATATACCTGACCACGAGATTCTCACCCATTTTCTGAACGCGCGCCTACCTGAGCATCTGGCTGAAGACTTCTTCGCACTCTTTGAAGTGGTTGACCGCCCCTTTGCGGTCCGCAGCTCCAGCTTGCTTGAAGACTCCCATTATCAGCCCTTTGCCGGCATTTACAGCACATACATGGTGCCATACTGTTCTGACCCTTATGAGCGCCTGCGCATGCTCTCTGATGCCATCAAGGGTGTTTACGCCTCGGTCTTCTTTAAAGCCTCCAAGGCTTACATGACAGCCACGAGTAATGTCATTGACCAGGAAAAAATGGCAGTCATAATTCAAGAAGTGGTTGGCGAGAATCATGACAGCTGGTATTTCCCCTCCTTCTCCGGCGTAGGCCGCTCTCTTAACTATTACCCTCTGGGCGATGAAAAGGCTGAAGATGGTGTTGCGGAGATTGCCATAGGTCTGGGTAAGTATATTGTAGACGGGGGGCTGAGCCTGCGTTTCAGCCCCTCTTACCCGGAACGCGCCCTGCAGGTCTCCACACTTGACCAGGCGCTGAAAAACACGCAGACTCACCTCTTTGCGCTCCCCGCAACGGATGACGCTATCACCCAAGAGCTGACCCAGGATGACAGCTACAACCTCTCACGCCTTCCCGTACAGCAATTTGCAAACACCGGAGCCCTCAGATATATGGTATCCACCTATGATGCCGCTGATGGCTACCTTAAAGATTACGAGGAAGGCCGCGGCCGCAGAGTGGTTACTTTTGCCAATATCCTCAGAGACCGTGCCGTTCCTCTTGCCAAGGCCGTTGGCTTCATGCTTGACAAGGGTCAGTCAGAGATGCAGCGCCCGGTGGAGATAGAATTTGCCGGTAACATTGAAAGTAATTTGTCAGGACCCGTGAAGGGACATATATATTGGCTCCAGATTCGCCCCATCATTGATAAGAAAGAGCTTGTGGATGACGCTTCACTTGACGTGCCCGAAGATACTCTTATCCTGCGTAGCAACACAGCCTTGGGCAATGGTAACATTGATTCCCTTGACACTGTGGTTTATGTCCGTCCTGAGAATTTTGACAGCACATATAACAGTGAGTTAGTGACTGAACTTGAGAAGCTTAACCGTGAATTTGCCGCGCAGGGCAGGAATTACATCCTGGTGGGTCCGGGCCGCTGGGGCTCAAGTGACCCCGCGCTGGGTATTCCCGTACATTGGTCTGATATCTCTCAGGCGCGCCTTATAGCTGAGAGCTCTCTGGACAATTACCGCATTGAGCCCAGCCAGGGAACTCACTTCTTCCATAATCTTACATCTTTCGGGGTAGGATACTTTACCATCACCCCCGGAGTGGACGGAGGATTTTATGATGTGGATTATCTTAACAGCCAGCCTGCCGAGTATGAAAGTGAACGTCTCAGGGTGGTCCGTTTCCAGGCCCCTCTGAGTGTGGCCATTAACGGCCGCAAAGGCTCAGGTATAGTGCAGAAACCAATTCTCCCTCAATAATATTGACAACTATTATCTTCTCTCTCTATGGGATTCTTCAAAAAAATACTTTATGCCTTCGGCGGTGGCGCTGATGTGTACACAGAGCAGGAAGAGGACGCTCTTCTGCTCTCAGATTCTCCGGAGGCTGAGGCCCCTGTTCAGCCAGCGACACAGCCGGTTCCGCAGCCCATGGAACATATCCCTGAGCTACATCCTGATATGGTTTTTGAGTCAGTGGTGAAGCTTTTTAATGATGCTCAGCCGGCTTTCATCAGGGACGCCCTGGACCCCCAGCGCCAGCGTCGTCTCATTTACGAGAGTCTGGAGCTGTCCATGCAGACATATCTTGACGGTCTGGGCAGTGCCGTGCGCAAGCACTGTGAACAGCAGTGGAGCGCGAAAGACGCTGAAATGAATCACCAGATGGAAGAGCTCAGGCAGCAGGCGCTTAAACTTGAGGAACAGAAAGCTGACCTCAAAGAAAAGCAACTGAGTGCTGACAGACAGAAAAGAGCGCTGACTGAGAGAGTGCATGACCTTGAGACACAACTCGGACGCCTTGAGGCAGAGCGTGAACAGTTTGAAATAGAAAACAAGAGCCTTATAAACAAGATTAAAGTGGCCCGTCTGGAAGGCAGTGACCCTGAACTGGTTAAGATTAATGCTGACTTACAGGCTGAAATGGACCGTCTGGTAACAGCCCTTGAACAGGCTCAGGATAAGAATGCCATAGCCCAGACCATGATGGATGACTTCAGGCAAAAGGCATCCAAGGCCCATGAGGAGGCGCACATGGCTGCCGTGGAACTGGAAAAAGCTCAGGCACGTATGGCGCAGATGGAGCAAGTGATTGAGGAAACACGCCCGCTGGTGGAGCTGTACGCGCATTCTGAAGAGATGCTCACCATGCGTGACAAGCGCATAACATCGCTGCAGGCTCAGGTGGATGACCTAACACAGGCACTGGACAATGCTCGTGCCGACCTTGAGAAAGCGCATGCTGAGCTTGATGATGCCCGCAAGGTTACTCCCGTGACTGATAATATATCTCCCGCCGAGCCTCCGGTTATTACAGACACCGCCCTTGCTGAGCTGGAACAGGCCTTTGAGGCCGGGTCATGGCATGCCGGTGAGTCAGTGGTAACATATCGTAAGAATAATAAGAAACCGCGCCGGCAGCGTTCTGATGGCTCAGATGGTGAAACTGATGAAAGACAGATGTCTCTGTTCTGAGCCGTCGGGACTCCTTTACTACATTACATTTAATACTTTTAATACTTTGCTTTATTAATATACATTTGAATATGAAGAAATTAATCCTCTGCGGCACGCTGCTGGTGATGGCATACGGCTCTTATGCAGCATCGCCGGAGGTTACAGCCCTTAGCTCTTATTCTTATCCTGAGAACGTTCCTGCCGGTCCGGGACAGTACACATACATGCCAGACGGTGTTTCTTATGCTATGCTCAGTCCTGACGGTAAGGCAGTGGAACTCTACGAACTCACCACCGGTAAAAAGACAGGTACCCTGGTGGATGTAAATAACACACGGGAAAATAAAATTGGAGTTATAGAGGGCTTTACAGTCAGCCCGGACGGTGGCCGTGTGCTCATATACACCGGACGTAAACCCATTTACCGCCGCAGTTTCTTTGCACAGTATTATGTTTATGAAGTACGCTCACGTCTGCTCCGGCCGCTGTCCACTTTCAGCTCACTGCAGCGCTCGCCTGTTTTCAGTCCTGACGGGCGTATGGTGGCGTTTGTAACGCCTGATAATAATATCAGATTGGCAAAGTTTGATTATAACACAGAGATTGCAGTCACTGAAGACGGAGCTGTAAACTCTGTAATAAATGGCGTTCCGGACTGGACTTATGAGGAGGAATTCAGCACCTCATGCTCCATGACTTTCGCGCCAGATAATGCCACACTGTGTTTTATCCGTTATGATGAGAGCGCTGTGCCCACTTACACTCTCCCGGTGTATCAGGGTACCTGCGCTCCTAAGAACGAATATCAGTTTTACCCCGGCACATATTCATACAAGTATCCGGTGGCCGGAGAAACCAACAGCACCGTTACCGTACATGCATATGATATAGATAACCGCAAGACCATGGCGCTTACCCTGCCTGATTCTAATATTGAATATATTCCGCGCATCATATACGGACATTCAGCGGACGCGCTCCTGGTGGCAACCCTGAACCGAGACCAGAACCGCATGGAACTTTATTCCGTAAACCCCCGCAGCGGAATGGCAAAATCAGTCTTTGTAGAGGAAACCTCGGCCTGGGTTACACCTGAGACTTATGAGAATATAACCGCTGATGATAAAGGTTTTGTAGTTACATCCACCCGTACTGGCTATGCACACCTTTACCATTACAGTTATGCCGGAGCCCTTACACGCAGCATTACTTCAGGTGAATTTGACGTTACGGCTTATTATGGCGCTGATGCCGCAGGAAACTTTTATTATCAGGCCGCGGCGCCCTCGCCACTGGTGCGCAGTGTTTATAAAGTGGATGTAAAAGGAAAGGTAACGCCTCTGAGTGGGGAAGACGGCTGGGCTTCAGCAAACTTCACACCCGGATGCTCGCATGCCGTGGTCAGCTACAGTACTCCGCAGATGCCTCCGGTTTATACTCTGATATCCTCTGCCGGAAAGAACGTGCGTCTGCTGGAAGATAACGCCTCTTTTGCCGCTGAGGTCTTGCCGGAACTTGTTAATAAGGAATTCTTCACTTTTGAGAGTGAAGGTGTCACACTGAACGGTTACATCTTGCATGACAGCAGATTCACCGGAAAACGCCCCGTCATTATTTCTCAGTACAGCGGTCCCGGCTCTCAGAGCGTAAAAAAACAGTGGCAGTATGACTGGGAACAGTACTTTGCCTCTCAGGGTTACGTTATTGTTTGCGTTGACCCCCGTGGCACCGGTGGCCGTGGGCGGGCGTTTATGGATGTGGTGTATAAAAATCTGGGCTATTTTGAAACCATTGACCTCTGTAATGCCGCACGCTATATTGCTGCTAAACCGTATGCTGATGCTGAACGTATTGGAATTTATGGATGGAGCTATGGCGGATACCAGGCCCTCATGTGCATCACGGCACCGGATACTCCTTTCACGGCTGCAGTTGCCATAGCCCCCGTGACTGACTGGCGCTTTTATGACACTGTTTATGCTGAGCGATACATGCTCACACCGCGTCAGAATTATGAGGGATACCGCCTCTCCGCACCTCTTAACCGCACATCCGGCATCACTGCTCCGCTACTGATTATGACGGGCACATCTGATGACAACGTGCACCCCGCTAACTCTCTCCAGTTCATGTCTCAGCTGCAGTCAGAAGGTATTCTGGCTGACTTTATGTCATTCCCTAATATGAACCACAGTATCAACGGATGCAACGCCCGCTCAGTGGTTTACGGGCGCATGCTCCGTTTCTTTAATCAGAATCTGCGCTGAGGTTCCCGGTAGATAAACGCGAGGCTCCTGACATCACTGTGGGGAGCCTCGCTGACTATGAATAACTGTTCTTTACTCCGCGCCTTTCATCTGCCGCCTGCCGTTGACTGGTCAGCATCGCCGCTGACGTTAATGAGTTTGTTGGCCTTGCGTTTCTGGCGTCCCCACTGGAGGTTATAATTGATACCTATGTATGGTATACGGAAGTTAGTGCGCATGTGACGCTCATTTGTGTTCCATTTACTGAGGTTTCTTGAACCCTGGTCATATCGGCCCAAAGGCATGAGACAACCGGCAGAAAAGCTCCATTGTTTCCAGTTGTATGATACGTCCACCAGGTTCATGTCCTCTCCCCATGAGATATTTTCGCCCCAGAGGTTGCGCTGGGCCCTCATATATTGGGCGGTGAGTGTCACACCCCAGTGACGTACCTGCAAGGTGGCATAGCCATACCAGTCACTGTTGGTGAGGTTATAACCTTTGCCACGCATACGCTCCGTGCGCCAGTCCAGATAACCGCTTAATACCATCCAGTCGGGCAGTATTTCAATCTGAGGAGAGAAGAAGAAAGAGAGGTTACGCAGTCCGCGGCTGTTCTCATACGTATTCACCAGCATGTCTTCCTGCCACTCAAAGAGCGGAGTGATGGCATTAGGTGAGGTGTATGCTCTGATGCCGAAAGTACCGTAAACGCGTGGAATCTGGAAATTATAGCTGAGCGTGAGCATGTAACTGTTGGATGTCTTCAGGTTGGGGTTGCCTATGCGCCACTGAATTGCGTCTATCTGTTGCGGAACGGGGTTGGACTCGGCTAAGGTAGGTGTTGACTGCCAGGAGACAAAGTTTAGGCGCAGTCCATGTTTTTGATTTATCCTGTAAGTCAGTGTTGTCTGTGGCCGGACGTTCCATGAGTGACTGCCGGAATTGTTCTCGCGGAAACGGAAATTGGTATATTGCGCTCCAATACCGGCGGTTACGGAGAAATTATTTATTCTGTGGAAGTATTCAGTGAAGAAATAAACCTTATCTTGACGCTGATGAAATATCCGGCCATCCAAGTTCTCATATGTAGAGCGGTTGCGGTTTGCGGTATATGCGGCTCCGGCGGTCAGACGTGCTTTATTCCAATGCTTCATGTAGTCGGCCTCTATGGCGTAAAGCTGATTGCGGTCCTTGATGTTGGTGTGTACATCGGTCAGGAATGAATACGTGTCAGGCATCTGCTCCACATAGTCTGAAAACGTACGCCCTATGTAATACTGGCTTTTGAAATCAACCACTAATGTCTGTTTACGGGACAAATGCTGTTCCCAGTAGGCTGACAAGTACGGACGCGACCCGCTGCTGCCGTTGTTGTCCGTTAGCAACACATCATGGCTGTTGATGTTAGATGACATTGTCCCGTAATAAACCTCATGGTTATGTGGTTTCAGGAAGCCTCCGGCCTCAACCACTATCACTGTGGTGTCCGGTTTTATGTAGTTGTATGAAGCCCAGACGTTTCCATAGGAATTATCAGCCTCGCCACCGCGTGAAGTTTCTTTACGGGTCAGTCTGTCTCCGTCAGGATAGGTGAATGTTTCTGTGTAGTCGCGGTGCACCTTCAGGTTTTCTGTCAGCTTGTAGTTGGCCCCCATTTCAAATTGTGAGGCTCCGGAATTTAGTTTTACGCTTGCATTGTATCTTCCGAAAGCCGTGGTGAGTCCCTGCATGGTATTCACCATAAGGGAACCGCCCAGGGTGGGGTTGGTTACTATGAAATTCAGCACCTTTGTGGCGCTCTGGTATCTCAGTCCGGCATTCTCAATCCATTCCACTCTCTTAATGGTGGACGGCAGCAGGTTTTTCACCTGGTCAACGGTAACCTCGCGCCCGTTTATCCGCACCTGAACCGCTTCTCCTGATGATGTTATAGTGCCAAGAGCCTCTGTAACGGACAGTGATGGAATCATGAGGTTTGACAGAAGCTGGATGCCATTTTTTGCATTATCCACAGCGCTCTGGGAAGGATGATACACATCCATGTCTGCCTTACGGATTACCTTTGGCGCCTGAATTACAAATTCCTGAAGCTCAAGCACCTGTGACGTGTCCGCGTCAGTCTGTTGTGCATGAGCGGCACCCGCCGCTACGGTTGCTAATATTAATGTTGAAATAGCTTTCATATGGGAGTATGTGATTAATTGGTTTGTAAATATTCAGAATACCGTCCGGCTCAGATAATGAAAATTACCAGAAAAGTCAGAATCAGGATGATATATTCCTGTATGCTCATATAATTAGTTTTTTATGAAATATAGCTTTGAGTGAAGAATCTCTATTTTAGACTCTGCAAAGTTATTCTGACACACCGGTCTGTACCATACCCAAAAGGGTACGATTGCAATTATAAGATGCAAATAAAGTTGATTCTGTGACGCCCTTACAGCATTTTATTATTGGTGGCCGCTACAATAGCCTCAGAAATATTACTGACATCAAGCTTTTCAAAAATCTGTTTGCGGTATTTCTTGATAGTTTCAGGGGAAAGACACATCTTGTCCGCAATCTCTGTCATGGTAAGCCCCTGAATGGACAGGGTGATAACAGTTTTCTCCCCATCAGTCAGCATGGGTACGGAGCTTTTCATCCAGCGGCGTGTAACCCTGTTATATTCATAATACTCATCTGAACCCACATGGTGGATTTCTATGTGACCGGCCTCTGTATGGTTAGAAGGAGATACCACGCATAGCGCAAGCCATATACGTCCGTCAGAAGTCAGTGCCAGCGGTGTTAGTTTGTGATGAATCAGAACCGGACGCTTATCCTTAAGTACATGAAAATCATACTGAATATACCATTCCCTTTTATCTCCCGCAGGGATATTATTAAAGAACTCAAAGCCGGCACGGTTGAATTCCAGCAGCATTTTCTGTTCATTCTCAGGGACATATTCCAGATAGAATCTGTAACTCAGTTCCAGCATTTTCTCCGGAGAAAGACCGCAAAGTATTAGCGAATTCCGGGATACATAAACAAACTTCTTTCTGAAATAATCTATGATATAAATACTCTGATAAGTAGAACGGGAGAAAGCATCTGCGGTAGATATATATTCCTCCACCGGGCCATAGTCCAGCTCCTCAGAAAGTTTTACTTCGTTCTCCGGAATGAAGAAGTCTTCAACCCTATTTTGTGTCATACCCTGTTTCAAAATAAAATACGTGAGCTAACTTTGCCACGTCTTAACTTGAAGGGCGTAGGATCCCGATTGTACTCAGATGTGGTTGACAGCAGCCCACGCTATGCGGGTAAAGCCGCCATGCCATCTTTGAGTACTGGTGAAAATTTCCTACGTTTTCAAGTTCAAGATTAGCATCACGCTTCATGATTTTCCAAAATGTCGCGGAACGGTATAGACCCTTTCCGCAAGCAAAGATACAAAAATTTTTTGATATCCGCGTTCATTTCATTGATTTACCAACCCCACGCACATCACTTATGACTTATATGAGACTTACATTGCATATGAAGCATACGTCATATGCGTCATATGCGTCATATAAGACGCATTTCCCCGCTTCTTCTCCATACCCCCCCCCTGGAGCTCTCTCCGCACGGTCATCCCCGCTTACCATAACTCCCGCGCTTCCCATAACACCTATAAGTCACCTCATCTCTAATCAAAATTTGAGAATTGTTTTGTTTATCCGAAAAAAATGATTACCTTTGCCGCGCAAAACGGCACGAGATGCCGTACAGTCAATACAAAACCAAAAATTTATTTTAAAATGGCAACTAAAATCAGATTACAGCGTCATGGTCGTAAGAACTATGCGTTTTATCCCATTGTAATCGCAGACAGCAGGGCACCACGAGATGGTAAATTCATTGAACGGATTGGTTCATACAACCCGAACACCAATCCTGCTACAATCACACTTAACTTCGAGCGGGCTTTGTATTGGGTAAATGTTGGCGCACAGCCCACTGACACCGTACGTACCATTCTTTCTAATGAAGGTGTGCTTCTGATGAAGCACCTCCAGGGTGGTGTTCGCAAGGGTGCTTTTGATGAAGCTGAGGCTCAGCGCCGCTTTGATGCCTGGAAAGCTACTAAGGATGCTAAAGCAGAGAAATTCAAGGTAGCTATGGCTGATAAGAAAGAAATTGCAGCCAAGGAACGTCTGGAAGCCGAACAGGCTAAGAATCAGGCCAAGGCTGAACTGGTGGCTAAGAAGAAAGCAGAAATTGCTGCCGCTAAAGCTGAAGCTGAAGCTGCCGCAGCCCCTGCTGAAGAAGAAGCCGCCGCTGAGGAAGCTGCTGAATAAGAATGTCTTCCTCATGGGCGTGAATAACACCGCTTAATTCACGGTTTATGACGCCCGTGCTTCATGGCTTAACTGTTAAGAGGGTGTGTTAGCTCAGCGCTAACGCACCCTCTACGCATTATAATTTAATACTTTTCTCTCAGGCTTTTTATACCAACTTGTAATCATGAAGAAATTTCAGGAGTACACATCCTTCAATCTTGCCGATATAAACCGTCAGGTGCTTGATGACTGGAATCGCACGGGCCTCTTTGAACAGAGCATGAAGGTCCGCGAGGGAGCACCATCTTTTGTTTTTTATGAGGGCCCCCCTTCTGCTAATGGAATGCCCGGTATTCACCATGTAATGGCACGTACCATTAAAGATATTTTCTGTCGCTATAAAACCATGAAGGGATTCCATGTAAAGCGTAAAGCCGGCTGGGACACCCACGGTCTCCCTGTGGAATTAGGTGTGGAAAAGACTCTTGGAATTACTAAAGAGGATATAGGTAAGAAAATCAGCGTGGATGATTATAATGCCGCGTGCCGCCGTGAGGTCCTCAAGTACACCAAGGAGTGGACTTCTCTTACTAACTCCATGGGTTACTGGGTGGACCTGGATAACCCATACATCACTTATGACAACCGCTACATAGAGAGTGTGTGGTGGCTTCTGTCACAGTTATACAAGAATAATTACCTCTATAAAGGATATACCATCCAGCCCTATTCTCCAGCTGCCGGTACAGGTCTCAGTACCCATGAACTCAACCAGCCTGGCTGCTACCGTGACGTAAAGGACACTACATGTATAGCCCAGTTTGAGCTTACTGATGCAATAGAAGCCATGCAGGGCTGGGGTAAACCCGTTATTCTGGCATGGACCACCACACCGTGGACTCTGCCCTCCAATACTGCCCTCTGCGTAGGCCCCAATATCACTTACGTAGTGGTGCGTACATATAACCCTTACTCAGGAGAACCCATCACTACAGTTGTTGCTCAGGATTTGCTGTCCTCTGTCTTTAATCCTGCCGGTGCGGAGGCAGATATGGAAAGCTATGAAAAGGGTGCCAAGGTGCTCCCTTTCCGTGTGCAGTCTCTTCTCAAGGGCTCTGACCTTGTGGGAATGAACTATAAGCAACTTATCCCCTGGATGAATCCCGGAGAAGGTGCTTTCCGCGTAATCCCCGGTGACTATGTAACCACAGATGACGGTACCGGCGTGGTTCATATAGCCGGCACCTTTGGTGCTGATGACCTCCGTGTCTCCAAGCAGAACGGAATACCGCCGCTGCACCTTGTGGACGCAGATGGAAATATCCGTCCCATGGTGGATCTGACAGGGCGCTTCTTCCGTCTGGAAGATCTTGACCAGGACTTCGTAAGGGAAAAGGTTGACGTTGAAGCATATTCTCCCTGGGCCGGTAAATATGTAAAGAATGCATATGACCCTGAGAAGACAGAAAAGGATGAGACTCTGGATGTGGAGATATGCCTGTGGCTTAAGAGCCTGGGCCGTGTTTTCAGGATTGAGAAGCACGTCCACAATTATCCCCACTGCTGGCGTACTGACAAGCCCGTACTCTACTATCCCCTGGACAGCTGGTTCATACGCTCTACGGCTGCACGTGAACGCATGATGGCCATAAATGAAACCATAAAGTGGAAACCCGCCTCCACAGGTACCGGACGTTTTGGTAAATGGCTTGAGAACTTACAGGACTGGAACCTCTCCCGCAGCCGTTACTGGGGAACCCCGCTTCCCATATGGCGCACTGAGGATGGCTCTGAGGAAATATGTATAGACAGCGTTGAGACGCTTTATAACCGTATAGAGGATGCGGTTAAAGCCGGGGTTATGAAATCTAATACGTTTAAGGATAAAGGTTTTGTGCCCTGTGATTACTCTGCTGAGAACTATAACCGTATTGACCTGCATCGCCCCTATGTGGATGATATAGTGCTTGTTTCTGAATCAGGGAAACCCATGCGTCGTGAGCTGGACCTTATTGACGTGTGGTTTGACTCAGGAGCTATGCCGTATGCACAGATTCATTATCCCTTTGAAAATAAGGAAGGGCTGGACAGTGGCGAACTGTTCCCCGCAGACTTTATTGCTGAGGGCGTAGACCAGACCCGCGGTTGGTTCTTTACCCTTCATGCCATAGCCGCCATGGTGTTTGACAAGCCCGCTTACAAAGCCGTAATCTCTAACGGTCTTGTGCTGGATAAGAACGGTAATAAGATGTCAAAGCGTCTGGGTAACGCCGTGGATCCCTTTGCCACCATTGAGAAGTTTGGCTCAGACCCTGTGCGCTGGTATATGATAGCAAATTCAGCTCCATGGGAGAACCTCAAGTATGACCCCGCCGGTGTAACGGAGACAGCGCGTAAGTTCTTTGCCACGCTCCATAATACATACTCTTTCTTTGCGCTATACGCTAATGTGGATGATTTTGACCGCAACGCACCTCAGGTGCCGCTGGCTGAGCGTCCGGAAATTGACCGCTGGATACTTTCACTGCTGAATACTCTCGTAAAGGAAGTTCAGGATGCCCTGGAGGACTATGAGCCCACAAAAGCTGCCCGCGCCATAAACACTTTCGTGGCTGACAACCTCAGTAACTGGTATGTGCGTCTTAACCGTAAGCGCTTCTGGGGCGGGGAAATGAATGATGATAAGTTAGCTGCTTATCAGACACTCTACACCTGCCTTCTGACTGTGGCACGCCTTATAGCGCCTATAGCGCCTTTCTACGCTGACAGACTTTACCGTGACCTTACAGGTGAAGACTCAAGCGTGCATCTGGCTCTCTTCCCTGAGACAGACCCCGGAGCCATAGACACTGCTCTGGAAGAACGCATGGCACTGGCCCAGACCTTGACTTCTATGGTGCTTTCACTTCGTAGAAAGGTGAATATTAAGGTCCGTCAGCCGCTTCAGACCATGATGGTGCCTGTGGTTTCTGAAGCTCAGCGCAAGGCTATGGATGCCATCAGTGAACTTGTCCTCACGGAAGTGAACGTTAAGGAGCTGCGTGTGGTCTCAGACAGTGACGGTGTCCTTGTAAAGCGCGTGAAGCCGGACTTCAAGGTACTCGGTAAGAAACTGGGTAAGAATATGAAAGCCGTGGCAAATGCCCTGCAGAATATGACACAGCAGGATATTGCCGCCTTTGAGCGTGAGGGAAGCTTTACATTTAATCTTGCTGAGGTTGCTGAGCCCATCACAGTGGCAGTTAATGATGTAGAGATACAGAGTCAGGACATACCAGGCTGGCTTGTAGCCAATGAAGGTGCTGTAACAGTGGCTCTGGATGTAACTGTAACTCCAGAACTCCGCCGTGAAGGTATTGCCCGAGATATTATAAATCGCATTCAGAACATCCGTAAAGAGCGCGATTACACCATTACAGACCGCATTAATCTGGTATTCGCACCCAATCCTGAAACTGATGAGGTGATTAAGGAATACGGTTCCTTCATAGCGCGCCAGGTGCTTGCTTCGGCCATTGAGGTTGCACCGGTGAAAGAGGATGACCCCATGGCAGTGATACTGGAGATAGATGATATTAAAGTTATTGTTTCCATCACATTAAGCTGATACGCAATTATGGATACAGAAAAAGTAAGATATTCAGATGAAGAGCTCCTGGAATTTAAGGAACTGATAGAAAACAAGCTGGCAAAGGCGCTGGATGAGTATGAGAGATACCGTCAGACCATGGTGGGTAACCAGCAGGATATTGCTGATACGTCTCCTACATTCAAGGTTCTGGAGGAAGGTGCAAGCACTCTTAACAGAGAGGAAGCTGCACGCCTGGCTGAGCGCCAGCGCCAGTTTATACAGCATCTGCAGGCTGCCCTGAAGCGTATTGAGAATAAAACATACGGCGTATGTCGCGTAACAGGGAAACTGATTCCCAAGGAGCGTCTGCGCGCAGTGCCGCATGCCACCTTAAGCATTGAAGGTAAGCAGAAATGAGCACTCAGACATCCACCGCGCCCCGTAAGGCCTCTGTGCGCACGTACGGCCTTATGGTGGCGGCGGTACTCATCATGGTGCTGCTCATTGACCAGCTGATAAAGATATACATAAAGACACACTTTTATATAGGAGAGGATTACACCATTTTTCCCTGGTTCCATCTGCGCTTCATACAGAATAACGGAATGGCCTTTGGTATGGAGCTGGGCAGCAAGCTGTTCCTCTCGCTGTTCCGGCTGCTGGCCATATGCCTGCTGGGATGGTATCTGGTGAGGCTGTGCCGTAAGAGGCTGATGTCTTTGGGTTATGTGGCCACCATTGCGCTCATCACCGCCGGTGCCGCAGGAAACCTCATAGACTGTGCCTTCTACGGAGACATCTTCAATAATCCGTACCCTCCGGAAGTGGCCACCTTTGTGCCCTTTGGTACGGGATATTCCTCATTCTTCCACGGCTACGTGGTGGATATGTTTTATTTTCCCCTGTTCACATTCAGTCTGGGAGGCCATGAATATACCTTCTTTGAGCCGGTGTTTAATTTTGCTGACGCCGCCATAACTGTGGGTATGGCCATACTTATCATAGGATATTATAAAGAGCTTGGGGCCACTGAAAAAGAACTGGAACACAGAAAGGAGAGATAAGTCTATGAAGTGGAGCGTGCGCTGCTTTTTTATTCTTGCTGTGCTCTGTGTCATGGTGGGTTGTAACAAGATCCCGGAGACAGTGCTGGGTAAGGAGAGCATGGCGCAACTGCTGGCTGATATAAACATGGCGGATATGGTTATAGAACTGAATCCTTCTGTCTATCGGTCAGATACGTCACGCGCACTTCTGAAGCAGGCGGTGTATGCGCGTCACGGCGTTACTGCGGCACAGGTGGATACTTCGTTGGGATGGTATGCGCGTAACATGGACCGCTACATGGAGGTTTATGACCGCACCATTGAGATTCTGGAGGAGCGCACGGCTTCAAGTGGTGCGGGTATTGGGCGTACAAGTGTCTCTGTGTCAGGAGACTCAGTGAACCTCTGGACCGGTCCTGCCACACTGGTGTTCAGTTCACGTACCCCTTCACGCTATGTAACCTTTGAGATTCCGGGTGATGAGAATGCCCGGGCCGGAGACAGATATATATGGCGCTCACGTTTTGTAAATAACTATAATCCAGCTGATTGGACCATAGTTGGAGAGTATGCTGACTCCACTGTGGAGATAATCCACCAGAGTATCACCACGCAGGGATGGAATGAAATCAGCTTCCAGTGTGACTCCACCAAACGCCTGAAAACTGTGTACGGAATGTTGGAAATTCCTTTGCGTGAGGCTCACGACATACCGGTATGGGCGGATAGTATTCTGCTGATACGCAAGCGTTTAGCTCCTGAAATGTATTCAATGCGTGCTCGCCAGAGGGTTTATCGTGAACAGGAGCCACCCAGACCCAAGACCACTGACAGTGCAGCTATAAAGCGTCTGTTGAGGTAATGGGGGAGGAAATATTGTCAATACGTATATATACCAAACTGACGAGGAATTTGGCATGAAGAGACAATATTTGGTGCATAAAGTGGCCGGGAAAATGTTTGAAAGTACCCCTCTGATTGTAACAATAGACCCCTCTGAGTGTGGTGAAAGGGCCGTGTCCGTGTCAGAGTTCAGAGTGGAGACTCCGGCCACAATTTATCTGGGTGGGACACTTCATATTAACCCGCCCTCTCATGTGATAGGCACGGTTATTTATTCCGCTCCCGGAATAAGAGTGGTTCATACTCTGTAAATCTCCATAAAAAATCAAAAGGTGATTTTTCAGGGACGCGGATGTTGTGTCTGGAGAAGATGCTGCGCGCTGATGTGGTAAAGGCATCAGCGGCAGATTTCCACGCGGCGGGTGCGTTCTGTGGTGTCACCAGATGGAAATCAGACGGGACTGTAAAGACAAAACTGTAAGCGGCAGCGTCAATACGTGGTTTGCCGTTGCTGTCATCTCTGAGGCGGACATGTACCATGGCTCCACCACGGGTGTCCCGGGTCTTCATGTTGGATATGAAATTCCCAAGTGAGTAAACCAGCAGTATGTCCTTGTTCCATTTCTGAGAGTGTCTTATTTCCATGGGCTGGATAACATGTGGGTGTGAGCCTATGATAAGATCCACTCCGAGGTCTTCAAGATATGCTGCAAGGCTTTTCTGTGACTGCTCAGGGAGTAGCTGATACTCTTGTCCCCAGTGGACGCAGACGCATATAATCTCAGCGCCGGCGTTACGCAGGGCTTCAACGTCTGAGGCTATGGTCTTGCGGTCAATGTAATCAACCACCACACGGCCGTCCGGCTGTATGCCGTTGGTGCCGTATGTATAATTTGCAAGTCCTATTTTAATGCCGTTTACTTCTTTGATGAGGGGTAATGCCCGGGCTCGCTCAGCTGAATTCTTATATGTTCCCAGATGTGTGAGACTGCGCTTGTCAAGCTCTTCTATGGTGCTACACAGTCCCCGTGACCGGCGGTCAAGGGTGTGGTTGTTTGCGGTTAAGAATACGTCAAAACCGGCATCACGCAGTGCGTCAACATAAGATGGTGGCGCAAAGAAGCATGGGTAGCCGGTGTATGAACCCACGCTGCGAGGTCCTACTGGTGTCTCAAGATTAACCACAGCCAGATCTGCAGCCTGTATCTCAGGCGCAATCTGTGTAAAGCAGAGGCTGTAATCGTACTCACCTTGTACATTCCGTGCGGCGTCAATCTGTGCCTGGTGCATCATGGCGTCACCGGCAAAGAGTATGTTGGCCTGACGTGTACCTGCAAACATGTCCACACAGGTGAAGAGGAGGGAAAGCACGGTGAGACCTAAGGAGAGCATGTGAGGGAGGATGAAGTATTGGGTGTTAGTGATTAGGTGCTAGTGATTAGGTGTGAGTGATGAGGAATTATGTATTAAGGATAAAGTGCCGGGTTTTAATGATGAGGGATTTTGTATTATTAATTGGGTACGGGTATTTAGCTATAAGGTGTGATGGGGTTAACGCTTGCGTTTGCGTGCGGCCTGAATGGTGTTCATCATCAGGGAGGCAATGGTCATGGGGCCAACGCCTCCGGGTACGGGTGTGATGAATTCACACAGGGGTGCCACGTTTTCAAAGTCAACGTCACCGCTGAGGCGGAATCCTGATTTTTTTGTGGCGTCAGGCACGCGTGTGGTTCCCACGTCTATTACGGTGGCTCCGGGTTTTACCATATCTGCGGTTACAAAACCGGGCTTGCCTAAGGCCGCCACAAGGATGTCAGCCGTGCGGGTTATTTCCTTCAGGTTTCCTGTTCCACTGTGACATACGGTGACGGTGCAGTCACCGGGCTGTCCTTTGCGGAGCATGAGCATGGCCATGGGCTTTCCTACAATGTTGCTGCGGCCTATAACCACACAATGTTTTCCGCGTGTGGGAATGTTATAGCGTCTGAGCAGCTCCACAATTCCTGCAGGAGTGGCTGAGACAAAGCCGGGAAGGCCTATGGATAATTTACCCACGTTTACGGGATGGAAGCCGTCAACGTCCTTTTCAGGGTCAACAGCTTCAATAATCTTTTGCTCATCAATATGAGAGGGCAGGGGAAGCTGGACAATGAAGCCGTCAACATCAGTATCATCATTGAGCTTGTGAACGGCATCCAGCAGTTCCTGTTCAGTCACTGTGTCTTCAAAACGGATAAGTGTGGACTGGAACCCACATTCCTCGCAAGCCTTTACTTTAGATGCAACATAGGTTTCACTACCTCCGTCGTGACCCACCAGTATGGCGGCAAGGTGAGGACGCTTGTGGCCGTCTTTTACCATCTGTTCAACTTCAGCGGCTATTTCTGCTTTAATGGTTTTTGCTGTGGCTTTTCCGTCTATCAGTTCCATAGTGACGTATTATAGTGAGGATTTAATGTAATTTATCTTTTATTTAGCGGCGCATCTGCCGTGCCATTTTCATCATCTTGCCCGGGCTCATGCTTGCGGCTTTCTGCATCATGCGGCGTGTGTCTTCAAACTGTTTCAGCAGACGGTTCACTTCCTGAAGGGTGGTGCCTGAACCTTTGGCAATTCTCTGGCGACGTGTTCCTTTTATAATGTCAGGATGCTCACGCTCATCAGGGGTCATGGAGAGTATTATGGCTTCAATACTCTTGAAGGCATCATCAGGGATATCCATGTCCTTTATGGCTTTACCTACACCGGGAATCATGGAGGCAAGGTCCTTGAGGTTACCCATTTTCTTTATCTGCTGTATCTGCTTGTAGAAATCATCAAAGGTAAACTGGTTCTTACGCAGCTTACGTGCCATGATTTCAGCTTCTTTCTCATCAAACTGTTTCTGTGCACGCTCCACAAGAGAAACAATATCACCCATACCCAGGATACGGTCTGCCATACGGTCAGGATGAAAGACGTCAATACCGTCAAGGGTTTCAGCGTTACCAATGAATTTGATGGGCTTGTTTACCACACTTCTGATGGATATTGCGGCACCGCCACGGGTGTCACCATCCAGCTTTGTGAGTACCACACCGTCAAAGTCAAGAACGTCATTGAAGGCTTTAGCAGTATTTACAGCATCCTGACCGGTCATGGAGTCAACCACAAAGAGGATTTCAGAGGGTTTGACAGCGTTACGTATGGCTGCAATCTCATCCATCATCTGCTGGTCCACGGCCAGACGACCTGCGGTGTCTATGATTACGAGGTCATGGTGATTAGCCTTAGCATAATCAATAGCGTGGCGTGCAATGCTCACGGGGTCTTTGGAGCCTTCCTCAGTGTAAACGGGCACGTCAATGGTGTGACCAAGGACTTTGAGCTGGTCAATGGCCGCAGGACGGTAAACGTCACAAGCCACCAGCAGCGGGCGCATGGCTTTCTCGCTTTTCAGCTTCTTAGCCAGCTTGCCTGAGAAAGTGGTCTTACCGGAGCCCTGCAGACCGGACATGAGTATTATGGCCGGTTTATCCTTTAGGTTAAGCGGTGCGGCTTCTCCGCCCATCATGGCAGCGAGTTCATCACGGACAATCTTAACCATGAGTTCATTGGGTTTGACGGCCAGAAGCACGTTCTGTCCCAAAGCTTTCTGTTTAACCTCATTGACAAAGTTTTTGGCCACATTATAGTTTACGTCAGCGTCCACAAGGGCACGACGTACATCTTTAAGGGTCTCTGCCACGTTAATTTCCGTGATTTTACCCTGACCTTTAAGTATTTTGAAGCTGCGCTCTAATCTCTCACTAAGTTTCTCAAACATATGCTAAAGAAGATGATGTTAATATGGTTATTTCAGAAGACGGTTTGTTGCAGTATCCGGGAAGATAACAGTGGGTTTAAACTCCCTGGCTTCTTCAAAAGGCATGGAAGCGTAGCTCATGATAATAATTATGTCCCCGGGCTGCACCAGCCGAGCTGCGGCACCGTTAAGACACACCACACCGCTACCGCGTTCACCGGCAATGGTGTATGTGTCCAGACGTGCTCCGTTATTATTGTTTACAATGTAAACGCGTTCACCTACAAGAATATTTGCGGCATCCAGAAGGTCCTGGTCAACAGTAATGCTGCCAATATAATCCAGACGCGCTTCAGTGACTGTTACTCTGTGAATTTTTGATTTAAGAACTTCCACGTTCATGGCTGAAAAATTATTTATTTCCCGGCTGCGGGAAAAACAATATTGTCAATCAGACGGACATCTCCGCAGTGAACTGTCACGCAACCTACGGCACCAGCGGGAGACATGTCAGCTGCCAGCGGCTGCATGGTGCGTGTGTCAGCAATAGTGAAATACTCAGTACGGAGTCCCGGAATGTCATCAATCAGTTCAGTAACGTATTTCTGAGTTTCTCCAACATTGTGGGTCATACCGTATTCCGTGCCTTTCTGCAAGGTCTGATAAATACCGGGAGCAACTTTACGCCCCTCAGGAGTGAGGCGCACATTGCGGCTGCTGAGTGCAAGTCCGTCAGGCTCGCGGACTATGGGACAAGCTACAATCTCAATATTGAAGCCTTCTAATTCCACCATGCGACGTATGACGGCTATCTGCTGAAAGTCCTTACATCCGAAGTAAGCCCGGTCAGGCATGGTCCAGCTGAAAAGTTTGCTTACTATCTGAGCCACTCCGTTAAAGTGTCCGGGGCGCATGGCACCTTCCATGACCTCAGCCACCGGTCCAAGGTCAAAGACTCTTGTGTCAGGTTCAGGATAAACTTCTTCTACAGAAGGTATGAAAGCAAAGTCAACCCCCGCATTTTCAAGGAGCTCAGCGTCAGCGGCTTCAGTGCGGGGATATGTTTTTAAGTCAGCGGGATTATTAAACTGGGTGGGATTAACAAAAACTGAGACAACAACACAGTCATTGTCAGCCCGTGCGGCTTTTACTAAAGAGAGATGCCCCTGATGGAGAGCACCCATGGTGGGCACAAGCCCGATGGTTTTACCGTCCTGGCGTGCCTGCGCCATGGCAGTGCGCAGTTCATGCACGGTACGTAATATTTTCATTTACTTAATATTCAGTTATATGAATAGTATGTCTGTGTAAAACAGCGCAAAATTACGCATTATAAATCATGATAGCAAAAAAAATGGGAGACAAAGTACTCCGTTAATCCGCTGTTACATGAGCAGTGGTATGATGAGTCCTGCAAAGATGAGGAGTATACTGTTGACGGCATAGCACACGGTATAGCTCAAAACCGGGAGAGTGCTGTCAAGGCTGTCCTGAATGGCACCAAGCGCCGCTACTGCATTTCTGCTTCCGGCGGTGCAGCCTAAAGTCAAGGCCACAGGAAAGCGAAAAAGCTTGTTAGCTATCAGCATGGAGATAATCAAGGGGAGTGTTGTGGCCAGCACCCCTATAAAGAAGAACTCAAATCCAACTTTATGCAGACCGGAGATGAATGATGGTCCGGCCGCGAGACCAATAACGGCGATAAACAGGTTCAGACCAACATTATCCATAAACCAGATTACCGGACGAGGAATATATCCTACAGATGGACGCCGTGATCTTAACCAGCCCATAATAAGACCGGCCAGGATAGTACCTCCGCTCATGCTGAGAGAGAGTGGTATTCCATTGCACATGAAAGTCAATGCGCCTATTATACAGCCTACAGCAATTCCCAGGGATATGAACACTACATCACTTTCATTGCCGGGACGGTCACTGTAACCAATTTCCTCAACAGCTGAATCAACATCTTCAGGCAGACCCACCAATGTAACCACATCTCCCTTTTCAAGTTTTAAAGATTGTTTCAGCGGCAAGGGCATATCATTACGGACCACCTTGTGTATGGAAACGCCGTGCATGAAAGGAGCATGGCGCAGCTGGTTTATTGTCATACCGTCAGCACCTGATTTTGAGACCACAACCGGGAGATTTTCAGTTCCAAAGGTCAGTAGCTCATGGTCAGTGACTTCGGGGCCAATCCAGTCCGCACTGTCTACAATGCTCTCACGCCTGCCACTGATGACCAGTGTATCACCTTTATGCACTCTCACTTCAGGGTCAGCGTCAGCAATTTTTCCGTTAATTCTCAAGCGCTCAACAAAATGGCGCAGCTTCATCTCCTTGTGGCGTGTTTCTATTTCTCTGACGGTTCTGGGCTTGTTGAAAAATGGTGACTCTGCTTTGTAGGCGCGGAATGAAATGGGGCGGTTTGCCACCATCTGGCCCGGTTCAGGGATGAAATCTCCATTATCAAGTTCTTCTTCCAGACGTGCAGTCTCAGCAAGTGCCTTTTTACGTCCACCAAGTATAATGGGTCCGAGATTAGCAATAATCCAGGCTGAACCTATGGTTCCGAAGACATAGCAGACGGCGTAACATGAGGGAATTATGTCAAGCATCTGACGGGTCTGCTCCTCCGGTAAGCCGAGTGCCCGAATGGTATCACCGCCCACGCCTATTACAGCGGATACTGTCTGAGAGCCTGCAAACAGTCCCACAGCCATTCCCATATCATACCCCATGGCATAAGACAGTCCCACTACCACGGCTATTATCACGCAGAATTCAACAACTGCAAACGCTATCTGCTTGAGACCATCTCCTTTAAGAGCCCTAAAGAACTGCGGGCCAACACTGTAACCCACGGCAAAAAGGAACATCATAAATGCCACGGTCTTAAGTGTCTCAGATACAGGGATGTCCATCTGGCCTATTACAACTCCTGTAATCAGCGTAGCCGTGACCGGCCCGAGTGTCAGAGTCTTATATTTCAGGTTTCCGAGCCAGAATCCAATACCAAGTGTTATAAAAATTGCAATCACGGGATTCTGCTGGAGCAAATCCCGGAACCAGGTAAAAAGCGAGTCAAAAACCTCCATAAGATAATATGTTAAGCGGACTTAGCCCTGCAGAGCAGCAAGGGTGCGGGCAAGTGTTTCCTCTGTGGCAGTAAGGCGTGAGCGGCAATGTTCTATCAGTGCGGCGGCTCTCTGAGTACGGGCTACCAGAGTATCCACGTCACAAGAACTGTCACGCAGTGACTGCATTATCTTTTCCAGTTCAGTCATGGCGGCTGTGTAAGTCATTTCAGCCACGGGTGTTTCATTAACCTTATTAGTGTCAGATGTATTCATGGGTCAAATGCTTTTTGATTTTATAGTACCTGATGCAAGCTGTGTAAGTATCTCTGTTCCGGGTTCAACGAGTGAGCTTTCAGTGAGCAGACAACCGTTCTCAGCCCTGCGCGTGATGGAGAAACCGCGTTTAAGGGTTGCCTCGGGGGAGAGAGCTGCCAGCAGGCGAGAGTGGCTGCGCAGGGTTTCAGCCTGCTGTTTCATCAGGCTTTCAATAATCTGCGGGAGCATAACGGCATGTGTCTGCACCTTGTTTTCAGCCTGTTTTATGACAGAGGAGCTCAGGGGTGCAAGTGTTCCCTCAAGATATGCCAGGCGCTGTTTTTCAGCCGCCAGAGCGGTACGGGCAGTGTTGTTCAGCTCCAGTGCCATGGCTGAGAGAGAGTCAAGGGTCTCAGAAGCTCTGAGCAGCAGCCATTCAGCCGCGGCTGTTGGAGTCTTGACGGCGAGGTGGGCCACGTGGTCCAGAACAGTGGTGTCACGTTCATGGCCTATGCCCACTATGACAGGAAGCGGGAACTGGGCGACATTTGCCGCAAGGGCATAGTCATCAAAGGTTGCAAGGTCACTGGTGGCACCGCCGCCACGGATTATAACCACGCAGTCAAAATCATCCTGGGAGGCTGCTATCTCATCAAGGGCGCAGATTATGCTGGGAGATGTGCGTTCACCCTGCATGACGGCAGGGAAGAGCTTTACGGCAAAATACAGTCTGCGTGGATTATGATATAGCTGATGAATGAAATCCCCATAGCCGGCGGCTCCGGGAGCAGAGATGACTGCAATTTTCTGCACCGGAACCGGCATTACCAGATTCTTATTCAGCTCCAGCACCCCTTCAGCTTTCAGCCGTGCAATAATCTCCATCCGGTGTCTCATGAGGTCACCCAGGGTGTAAGAGGGGTCAATGTCATTAACAACAGCAGCCAGGCCGTAAACAGGATGGTAACTTACGCTGAGCTTTACCAACACTTTCATTCCGGAAGCCAGTGGTGTTGAAGTAGCCGCCTGAAAACGTGAGGTGATATATCCAAGGCGCGAGCCCCAGATGTTAGCTCTCAGCCGTGCCACGGTGTTGACACCTGCGGCGTCTTTCTGAATGAGTTCAAGATAGCAGTGAGGCCCTGAACGGCGCAGGTCAGAGGTCTCAGCGGTAACCCATACGTCATTAAAGTCAGGCGCAGTGGTGATTATAGAGGTCAGGCGCCGCGTGAGCTGAAGAAGGTCAATGTGCGTGGCGCTCATAAGGCTTTGAACTTTTTACCTGTCCAGAGAAATCTGAGTTCCGGTTTAAGGTAGTCACGGAAAGAATCTGTGCCAGACATGACGCGTTCAAGGCCATTTTGCAGGATAAGAGTCTTCTCATGCGGGTTATATAAGGCTCTGTAAGGGATATATGGCACTACTCTTGTAAATTCAGTGAGAGTTTCAGAATCCATGTCCTGTTTCAGCCAGTCTTCCAGCAGAGGTTCCCGGATACCTATTTTTTTTAGGCCGGACTCAGTGAGGCGGGAGTCTTTGGGACTGTAAACCTCTATAAGACTCTCCTGTGTCTGAACAGGCGTATAAACGGCCAGCACTAATTCTTCTTTACCGGTTTTTCCCAGAAGAGCAAAAGTGGCTTCCAGTGTATCATCCACCATGCAATTAACGGCATCAGGATTATTGCTGCTCAAGGTGAATGTGATATCAAGCTCAGGTACATAAACTTTCAGAGATGTGCTGTCAGAGACCCCATCCATGTTATCTCCTATAACGTCAAAGAATGATATGGCGGGAGATAAAATTCCAAGTTCCAGGAGCTTATGATTAAGTCCTTCCAGTGGCTTTATAGCCTGAGCGCGGCTGCTTCCAAGTAGGAGGCACAATGTAATAAGCGCTGCGGTAATCATGCCTCTTGAAACATGACTGCCACAGCGCTTATGTGATTTAAAAAGATTCATGAATTTTACTTTCCGGTTTTGCGGCCTTCGCGCGACTTGCGTTTAGAGGCCTTGGCATAATCTTTATCAGCGTCAGCAATTTCACTGTAAAGGTGTTTGCCAAAGAATTCCGCGCCCTTGAGAGCGCTTACAACGCGGTGAGCATCACCTTTCTTGACATCAAAGAGAGAATAACCCGGCAGGAGGTCAATACGTCCTACATCCACTCTTTGGCCGTGTATGTTCTTGTTCAGAAGTTCAATGAGGTTTCCGGCAAAGAAGCCGTCAGCTTTACCAACATTGACATAAATACGTGCCATTCCGCGGTCAGCGGTTCTTCTGTCTTTATCCTTGTCAGAGCGAGGGTTGTCAGAATGGCTCTTGTTTTTAGAGCGCGACGGTTTTTCATCAATGAAGTCAATTTCCGGGGCGTCCTTATAATAATCAAGCAGTCTTTGGAACTCCAGTGACAGAACTCTTTTGAGGAGGTCTTCACCTGAGAGCCATGAAAGCTTGCGGCTTACGCCTGGCATGTACTTGTCAATTTCAGAGTCATCCACCTTAACACGCTCAATGCGGTCAGCAAGGTTATAAAGCTGCTTCTCAATGATGTGCTGCGGGGTGGGGACTTCCTTACGCTCGAATTTCTTACCTATGATACGTTCAATCTCGCGCAGACGGCCTTTTTCACGGGAGTGAATTATGGCCACGGAGACACCGGTCTTGCCTGCACGTCCGGTACGGCCTGAGCGGTGTGTGTAAACGGCGGTGTCATCAGGAAGTCCGTAATTAATTACGTGGGTCAGATTATCCACGTCCAGACCACGTGCAGCCACATCAGTGGCCACAAGGAGAGTTATGACTTTATCACGGAATTTCTTCATCACAATGTCACGCTGCTGCTGTGAGAGGTCCCCGTGGAGGGCGTCAGCGTTGTAGCCGTCGTGAATCAGCTTGTCAGCTACTTCCTGAGTGTCACGGCGTGTGCGACAGAAGATGATGGCGTAGATATTGGGGGTGTCATCTGCTATACGTTTAAGGGCCAGGTATTTATCTCTGGCATTTACCATATAGTAAACATGCTTTACATTCTCGGCTCCTTCATTCTTGTTGCCAATCACTACTTCTTCAGGGTCTTTCATGAAGCGCTTGGCAATGCGTGCAACCTCAGCGGGCATAGTGGCGGAGAAGAGAAGCATCTTGCGGTCCTCAGGGACGTGCGAGAGGATGGAGTTTATGGAATCCACAAAGCCCATGTTAAGCATTTCATCCGCCTCATCAAGTACCACAGTATGAACGTCAGCTAATTTAACTACGCCACGGTCAATAAGGTCAATGAGTCGTCCCGGAGTAGCCACAATAATCTGCACACCTTCACGCAGTGCGCGAATCTGGCTTTCTATGCTGCTTCCACCGTAAACGGGGAGGACTTTAAGTCCGGGGGTGTATTTACTGAAATCAGCGAGGTCTCCGGCAATCTGGAGGCACAGTTCACGTGTAGGCGCCAAAATTAGAGCCTGGGGTACGCGCCTGTCTGTATCAATGCGCTGGATTACCGGCAGGCCGAAGGCGGCAGTCTTACCGGTTCCTGTCTGGGCTAAAGCCACCATGTCATGGTCACCCTCCAGAAGGGCCGGAATGGCTTTCTCCTGAACGGGCATGGGATTTTCAAATCCTAATTCAGCGACGGCTTTAAGGAGGTCATCACGGACTCCTAAATCTTTGAAACTTGTCATATGTCTGTTATGTAACTACAAAAGTATGAATTAATTCCTATACGTCAAAGATATAACAACGTGAAAAAAATAAAGTGAGCGGGATTAGAGAAATTAAAGGATTATTAACGGGGATGAGAAGTGGGGGTCTTATGCTTCTTATGCGTCTCATGCGTCTTATGGTTTGATGATAAGGGGGACGGG
>CAMWLS010000005.1 GCA_947175205.1 uncultured Porphyromonadaceae bacterium
TTTCCCCCATAAAGATACGGGCCGGGAGCACCATGCTCCACGGCCCGAAATTTTTTTTGTACCTTTGCCCCGTAAAAATATTTATATATGACAGCCTTTTACACCATTCTTTTACTCGTTATCTCCAACATCTTCATGACTCTTGCTTGGTACGGTCACCTCAAGATGCAGGACCTTAAATGGATAGGGAACACCACCCCCCTGCTGGTGGTCATACTCATTTCATGGGGCATAGCGCTGCTGGAGTACTGCTGTCAGGTACCGGCTAACCGCATGGGTTTTCATGGCAACGGCGGTCCCTTCACACTCATGCAGCTTAAAGTCATCCAGGAAGCCATAACACTGGTGATATTCACAGTTTTCACCGTGGTATTCTTCCGCGGGGAGACCCTGCACTGGAACCATTTTGCAGCTTTCGTGTGCCTTATTGCCGCCGTTTACCTTGTATTTATGGATGTCAGCTGATATTTACCAGCACACTTACCTTCTTTCCAAGAATTATTACATCACCGTCCCTTAGCGGATGAGCCGCAAAAATACTTGTAAGCTCGGCCGGCGCGGTGTCCTCACAGTGACACAAGCGTGTTGAAGCTCCTCCCTGAGCCGTGCACCCTCCGGCATAAGCCTGAAGTGTAAACCTCACCCCGTTGTATAAGATACGGGCATGGCGTCTGCTCACCACCCCGCTCTCAGCATCAGGTTCTCCGTCATTCACCACCACCTGGTTAAGCTTTACCACGCCATTAACCATTGGTGATCTCTGACGCCCTATATTAATTTCCATCTTCTTTCCCGGAGTAGCGTCAAATACATATTCCGGCTGAGCCATTTGTCCTCCTCCAAGAAGCGTAAGTCTGAGCTCTGTGGCCTCAGCCTCAACTGCGGCCGGTGTCTTAACGGCTTTGCCGCCCACACTGATACTCACATGGTCATCTATCCTTATGGCCTTCACCTTATCATCAGGAGCACAAAGCTGTATATTAAAATCACCCGCGCAGTACTGGTCCAGACCACGCTCATATAGCTCATTTATGAGCCCTTTTCTGAACTTGCCTGATTCCACCAGCGCATCATCCATTCCGTACGGATCATTTACCCAAACGGTCAGATTACACACCCCACCGGCTCCGGCAGTAGGCTGCAGCGCTCTGGCTATCTCCTCCACAAGAAAACTGCTGCGGTCCACGGCGTTTACAGTACTTGCAGGCTTCTCCTCACGCGCTGAGAGCACTGATGATTCCTGCTCCTCATCCCGCGCCTGAGCATGAGCTTCCTGCGTCATTCCTGTCATCTGTTCTGAGACAGCCTCCGCCTTAACCTGAGGCTCACTTGTTCCCAGTAGGATTTTCTTTATTTTTTTTAGCATAATATATCTCATTACAGCCCTTTAGGCTCTCTTATTTCATTTTCAAGTTTCATATAAGCCTGGAACACATCTTCCTTCTCAGAAGTAAGTCTGCGCACCTCACTCTCCAGTTCATTTATCCTTACGCGGGCACGTGCAAGGTCATGCTCAGCACCCCCTCTGTTTTGCTCAGGATGCAGCAGCTTGTTAAAGTCCTCCCTTAGCTCATAGGCGTCAGCATACCTGTCCTCCACCTTTTTAGCAAGACACTTCCGTATTATCCGTTCCAGCTCTGCAGGATAGTCCACAGCGTAAATGCGCCCCGGATATTTTTTCTGAAAGGCCTCCATACGCAGTGGAGCTATTTCCGGAATCTCGGCACTGCGGTGTGCCTCCTGCACCTCACTGATGACAGCTATAGGATTCCGCTCCTCCATCCCCACCAGAGGATAAGGCACCCTCCCGGCAAGCATCTCAAACAGCAACACACCCAGTGAATATACATCTGTGGCGGCGGTGACATTTCCGGTATCAAACTTTTCAGGAGCCTGATACTCCGGTGCTCCGTCACGCCGTGAGCTGCTTTTAATACAGTTCCCGTTCTGTATGGCCAGCCCGAAATCCAGAAGCACATATCTGCCGTCATATCTGCGGCGGATGATATTATTACTGTGAAGGTCATTGTGTATGACTGCATAACGCTCCACCAGCTCGCGTTCTTTCTCCGGAGTAATTAGAAGATGCTGGGCATCCTCAGGGTCAAGAGGTATGTCATCACTGTTGGCATCCATCAGAAAGCGGTATATGTCATGGTGACAGTATGCCAGCGCATCTATCATTTCTTGCGCAAAACGCATGAACTCATCCATCCTGATAAAGACCTCCTTCTCAAGATATGAGCACATGGTTTCACCATCAACATAATCCATTTCCACCATGGCGGAATGGTCCACCATACGCGGGTTAAAGATACGTACTATGTTCGGATGCCCCCCGCTGCCCAGACGCAGCAGGACTGAACACTCATTTAGAAATTTAAGATATGCGGGGTCTTGTTCATCCTTCACATACTGCTTTGAAATCTTAACCGCGCGCACATACTTCAGAGTACGGTGACGCACCTTATAGACCTGAGCGAATGCCCCGTCTCCTATAAATTTAAGATTCTCATATTCAGCCGGTAACGCCATATTTAATTACCTTTAGCATATTCCACTTCATAGCCGGCCCGGTTAAGTGCCGGAAGTACTGCATCTCTCATAAAAATCATAGCCTCGCGTGAGTTATATTGCCTCTGTGAATTCTTTCTTTTTGACAGGCCTATACGTTCTGCCCTCAAGGCCATCACAAGGTAATCCTTCAGCTTCTCAGAATATACAAAGCATATATACCAGCCGTCATTGACATTACTTCCATACAGTGCTGACCCTCGTTCCGGAGTACCCGTCTTTCCGCCCATAGGATGTTCCTGCACCTGACTGAAAGGCCCGGTATAAGAAACCTGATGCTGCATATAACTCTTCAGCAGGTCCGCATTCTCTTTGGTGGTAATTCTGACATTCTCAGTCTTCTCCTGCTCAGGGAACAGGACATAACGGGTGGCGGGGACTTCTCCACCGTTGACCACAGATGACACCACCCTTGCCATGGTAAGCGGTGTGGCCTGAAGCGCGCCCTGTCCCCAGGGAAGTGCCCATTCAACCCAGTTAAGCGAGTGGTATTTTCCCTTGTCACGTCCGTTTCGCTTATAATTGTCAAACTGTCTCATGGCCTCTGAACCTATTTTATCCACAGCCTGGCTGAAGCGCTCTTCTGCTTCTGCTCCGGCATCGCCGGGAGTAAAGGTATAGCTGGGATAGTAGTTGGCATCCGGCATCACTGACGCACCCACAGCCTCATAGACACTCTTTAAACCGGGATACAGATTATGGTCATGCACAATATTAACAAAGTAATTATTTGAGGACTCAGTTATTGCTCTATCCATGGTAAGGACATCATTACCATAGCGGCCGGGTTCTGACAGTTCTATGGCTTCCTTTACATCCGGAATACGGTGGCGGTAATCAGCAGCCTTGTCTCCCATCTGCGAGAATGCCGCAAGCGCACTCATCACTTTAGCCGTTGAACCGGGAGCCGTAAAATATGTTGTGGAAAGGTCTCGTGTGGTATATGCCTTAGCCCCTTTCACACGCTCATAGGGTGCAGGAGAGGTAATTCCCGCAGCCGTAAGAGCACTGAGAGTATCTGCTACCGGTAAAGGATAATTTACCGCTGCCAGCATATCCCCTGTCTTGGGGTCAAGTACTACAGCAGAAACGCGTAAAGCCGGATTATTCATCAAACTTGCATCTGACAGTATATGGCGCTCTATTTCATCAGCCATTGCCGTCTGAAGTCCGGCATCCACTGTCAGCTTCAGATACCTGTCAGGATGACTGTCCTTGAACTCCTGGACTGACTTGCGGCTTACACCGTCACGGAGGACAGGCAGAAGTTCCGCATAGTCTCTCAGAACAGCCGCTGAATGAACCTCACGTTCTGGTAAGAAGCGGGAGCCACGGAAATGGGTGGCGTTTAGCTGAACTGTCTGAGGCTGCCCGTTTTTATTCCGTGAAACATTATCAAAACCTCTGAGATGAGACAGATATCTGTTTTCTGCCACAAAACCCACGGGGTTATAGTCTGTATATGACCACACACTGCGGCTATTATAATCTCCTAACATGAAAAGCAAGTGACCACCAAAAGGATAATAACGTCTCTTACGGTATTTGAGCATCTCATTTACAGCCGTGGTATCAACTCCCGCACGGCCCAGACTGTCCATGGCTCTGCGCAGATGAGCAGGCTCTGAAGTGGCAAGAATAACACCGTTGCGGTCCATTATATCCCCGGCCGCAATTCTGGACATGGCAAGAGAAATCCTCGGATTATACTCCACCATGCGGTTCCCTGAGGCATCAGCCACAAGAGCCGGCCGCAGCATTATGCTGTCTCTGTCTGTAACCATGTACTTATAAAGCACAGCACCCAGTACGCCCATGGCTATAAAATAACACAGCGCAGCCGTAAGTATGGCATTATCATAGTGCTTCCGCTGCTGTATGAAAACATCCTGTTTCTGTAGCTGTGCGGGCACTGATTCCCTGGTCAGAGACAGCAGAACGCCCATAAATGCCAGATTTATAATCAGACTGGACTGCCCGAAACTCAGAAGTGGCACTGCAACTCCGGTGAGTGGAATAAGGCCCATGCTACCCGCCACTATTATGAAAAGCTGAACACAGATTACAAGGGCTATACCCGTGATAAGAAAAAATGCAAAACGCCTGTGTGCCCTACGCGCCGCCAGCAGACTCCTGTGCATGAATATGAAAAAGCATAGAAGCACCAGAATAAGGCTCATCCAGCCCATTATCTCTCCTATACCGGTGAATACCATATCTGTAGTCGCTGCGGGGGTCATTCCGGCGTGACCGCGTCCTATGCCCTGGCCCGTAAAACCGCCTGAGGCAAGGCTCCACATTCCGTTTGCCACTTGATCTCCTCCGGGCACCTCATTATTCCATACGCCTTCACCGGCCATTGCCGTTCTGTTCATCAGGCGTTCTCCCTCAGCCATTCCCAGGCTGCTCATTATCTGAGCGCCTGTCATGAACATCAACAGAAGCGCATTAAGGAACAGTGCGCTCTCATATATCTTACGGCCTGTTACCAGCGGTATCACTATCCATGCCACAAACCATAACAGTGCCGCAACAAGCTCCATGGATGTACCGGGGAAAAGCCACCGTGCACCATAAACGGGAAGTATGAACGTAATTACTCCCAGCAGCAACTGCGGTGTATCTCTGCGCGCTATGGAGTAAAGAATAATAAAGGTGGTTATAATTACCAGTGCCGGCCCCATATCGCTCAGGACCTTAAGATAGAGGACCATCAGTACCAGCATACAGCCCAGCACACCTCCCACGGTAGCAAGGTGCCGCTTCCATGACCACGAAGTAAGTCTCTCAGAGAACTGCTGCATCTTAGGCGCATTGGCCGCAAAGAAGGTTGCCATAAAGATGACTATCAGATACTTGGACACCTCACTGGGCTGAAAGCCCCACAGATTCACCTTGGCATCGCTACCTTCGGGACCATAGCCGAATATGGCAAGGAGCGCTATCAGAGCAAGAGCCAGGCACAGGAAACCTATACCCGCGGGAGTTTTCACACCCAACCGCTGGAACAGACGCGTCACGGGAGCAAAAAGCCCCATTACGGGACGGGTTACCGCCCTGGCACCCTGACGCACAAAATCAAATTCCAGCACGCCGCCCTGCAGGCGGGAAGTACCGTTGGACATCTTTACAAAATTCACCATTGATACCCCCGTCATGGCCACAAGGCCCAGACCCAGGCCATATGCCATGGTAAGACCGTTTAAACTGTCATTAAGCGCATCAGGAATGGAGAACATGGCCAGCAGCATAATTGCTGTAAGTGCCATGATAACCAGCATTATAACCTTATCAGCCTTACGCCCCAGATTGCGGTCTGTACGGAACACTGCATAGAAAGCAAGTACCCAACCGGCCAGAAAAATTATGATGGCAATATTCACGGAACGTAAAAAGTCAGCGGGCGTACGCACCAGCAGGGCATCATCCTCTTTAATCCTTCTGTATGTGGGTGTGTCAAAGGCTGTAATTGTCAGAGGTCTTTCCCGGAAAGTGTACTCTGCATCACCCTCTAAGACTCCACCTACGGTTCCACGAGAACTTCCATATTCTTTATTGGGCCGCACGGGTAGGACGCTGTAACTTAATCCGGGCTGCACCTTAAAACAGACTTCACCATTGGCATCCGTCATAGCCAGGGCCACAAGGCTGTCCACAGTTGCCGGTGCATTTACAAGCTGGGCGGTCCGTCCGCTATGAACGGTATCATATGCATGCATCATAAGGCGCACAACAGTCCCGGATACAGGTTTCCCGGAATTCTTATTTCTTCCCTCGCTGTCATTAGCCTCTTTAATATTTACTTTTATTGTTGCGGAACCTGTTCCGGCTTCAGAGGGCAGGACCTGTCCACTTTTATATATTTCTTCTATTTCCGGAGTAAGGCCCAGTGCGCTGTTTGTCACCTGGACACGATATTTTAGACCCTCGCCGGCCAGGGCCATAACTGAATCTGCATTAAGCTTGAACGCTTTCATATTCAGCGCGCCCAGATGCGTAAGCTCCCCCTGTTTCTTCATCACACTAATAAAGTGTTCCGCAATATAGCGGCTGTCACGGGGATTGCTTACATAGTCTCCCATAAGGAGCAGCGCACTCAGTGAATCCACATTCATATCCGGACTCAAAACCAGAGAATAGCCCGCATTCATGCTTTCTCTGGCTCTGTCCAGACGCTCCGCAACATTATGTTTAAGCGCAAGCATGCCTGCCACAAACATGGCGCATACCAGCAGAAAGCCTATTATGTCTTTAATCTTTCTCATGGCTTTTTCAGTTTCCTGTGGAACCCTGCTGCTCCTCTACAGGAGAAGTTACTGACTGATCCGCCGCTTTATCGCTATGGGCAGGCAGCCCTTCATCCATGCGCAAAACTCTGTCCTCAAGCTCATGGACCGCCGCAGATGCTTTTTCAAGCTGTACGCGCAGGGTGTCACGTTCTTTCACCAGTCTCTGCATTACTTCCTTATTAGCTGAGGCTTCATCTGCTGCATCCGTATTTCTGAGGACACCTGACCCCAGGATATACCCTATCCCGGCACCGGCTATGAGTGCTATGGATACAGCTGTTACCAGCCTTCCCGTAGTATGTCCTCCGGAATTATGCCGGCTCATCAGCGCCGGGTCATCAGTCATTGCAGCCGGATCTTCATCAGATACATCTTCCTCAGGAAAGCCTCCTCTGATAACTGCAACACTGCGTTTCTCAGCCTTTACGGGGCGCACCACACCTCCGGTCTTAACGGGTTCTTGTGAAAGCAGAGAGCTCTCTGATGCGGTTTCCACGTTCAGAATCACCACGGTCACATTATCCTTTGCGCCGTGCTCCAAGGTAGCGGCTATGAGTGCATCCGCACAGTCCGCGGCGCTCCGGCCCTCTTTAAGCTCTGCACTTATCAGTTTACTGTTTAGCACATCACTTAACCCGTCTGAGCAGAAAACAAACTTACAGCTGCCGGTGATGGGGAAAATGGCACTTTCAATGAAATGAGCGTCATCAGGATAATGATACTCCTCTCCCAGTGAGCGACTGATCATATTCCTCTGCGGGTGGGCCATGGCCTCCGCCTCAGTTATGGTGCCCTGATCCTCCATATAGCCCACCACTGAGTGGTCATGGGAAAGTTTTGTCAGCACACCGTTCTGATAACGGTACAGCCTGCTGTCACCCACATGGGCCATTGTCAGAGTACCTGACTTAAGGTCCAACAGTCCGGCAGTGAGTACGCAACCCATGGAAGACAGGCGCGGTTCAGCCTGACGGCGGTCTACAATTGCATTATTTGCCGCCGCCACAGCACTACGCAGGCGCAGTGCGTGATTACCTTCCTGGACTTCTGCAAGGAAATCCATTATGGTATTCCTGGCAATCTCCGCGGCCACCTCACCGCCTTCATATCCTCCTATGCCGTCTATCGCCACACAGAGCACTGCGCTCTCATCATCCACATAGGTTGCAAGAAAAGCGTCTTCGTTATTGCTGCGCACGCTACCTACATCCGTAGCGCCGTAAAAGTCTATTTTCATTTAGGCAAAGAAGTAAAATGATGAATTAAAAGGTATATAACCAGCACACATAACGCGCATAGAAAAATAAAATTCATGTTACTTTACAGTAAAAATCAGCTGAACGCTGTCACCCAGCATAATGGTGGAGTTATTATACAGTTCATATCTCTTAGACGGGTCAGGTTCATAAAGCCGTTCATTAAGCCTGATAGGGCCATAGGCCGTTATGGAGTAGCGGCCGTTATTCTCAAGTTTGATAACAGCATGAGGGCTCAGCAGGTCAGGAACATTAACCCTCACTGCACGCCCTTCTGCTGTAGCACGCGGGGGTGCTGACTGACCGTGAATCTCCACACCTGACGGCTGCATGCGGAATGACCTGATTTCCGTACCGTCAGCTGCCAGCATATGCCCCAGTACTGCCTTCAGCCGAGGGCCTATGGGAGCCGTGGTAGGATTCGCATTAATCTGGTGTGTGTTAGCTGATACATCTGAACCCGTGCGTCCCACACTGCTGAAATTCACAATGGGAATTCTGAACTGGTCTTTATTTATTGTCACCACCCCTGGGAAAGCGGCCATATTAAGACCGTTAGGGAGGGTGATCTGAGAGTTTTTGGTACGCACGGTGGTAACCTGACGTCCCGCTCCCTCTGCTGATGCCGGTACTGACGGGTCCTGAGAGTAAAGTTTCATAAGGACCACTGGGTCAGCCCGTCCCGGAACAGCAACACCCATGTCCTCAGGCAGCTCTACGTCATCACCTATACAGATGAAATGCAGGAACCAGTTATAAGCATGTGGTTTATAGGCGGGATAGCGGGGCAGAAACTCTGACACCACCTCATTAAATCCCTGTATGATTTCCTGAACGGACATGGGGAAAGCCTCTGACTGCTCAGCATAATCCTCCTGGTTCATCAGGACTGTGAATGAGGTTGGAAACAGTAAGCCACGCTTGGTGGTCTGGCGCTTGAGTTCATTCCTGAAGTTATCCACTATCAGTTCTATAAACTCACCGCGGGTCATGGAAATGACCGGTCCTGCCGGAGGCACGGCGGAAGGAGTGTTGTCTTCACCCAAAAATATCTTTTTCAGTTTAGCTAACATAGCGCTTACTTTCTTACTCTAAAACTGTTTCTTTAACTCATATCTCCACACTCTGCCATCCGGTGAGGTATAACTCCACGTCATGACTTTATCAGACATGGACAGTTTCTGGAGATGAAGTATGGTGTTTTGCTCCCAGCCCAGCCACTCTGGTGCGGCATAGATGGCGGTACCTGGGGCATATTTATCATCGCTGTGCGTGAAATTCAGCAGGAACTGTTCTTCTGTTTCTTCCCACGTACCTATACCTGAATCCATACTGAAGGGCTGGTCAGGAGCCTGGAGCCGGCTAACCTTGATGATATTATTCTGAAACTGAATAACGGTGGGATGCGTCTCCACATCCATCTTTTCACCGTCACAGCTCATACTTACAAGATTCCATGTGCCAAAAAGCGCACCTATATCGCCGTCATTATGATTACTCACACAGGCGCTCAGAAGCATCATCAGCGCAGTGCCAAGCATCAGTGTTATATTCTTTCTCATTTTCAGTTTACTTGCGTTTAGGTGAGAATACACCGTTATAACTTACTGTCAGAAGTGCACCTGCATGACTCTTCTCCCTGAGTTTACCCCAGTCCTGAGCCAGTGTGATGCTTGCTCCCAGACCCTTAAGGTAACGCCCTGCATCATATTTAACTTTCAGCATGGCGGCATTCCCCTCCACAGACCGGTAAATGGGATGGCGTCCGTCACCATATGCTTTTTCATATTCATACTTTACCACATACTCCAGTTCAGGAAGTATATGTCCCTTGACTGCTATATGACAGCCTCTGGCGCGCGTATGCATGAACGCAGGCTGACCGTTAAGGTTATAGTACGGAGCTACAAGGAAAGGCGTACCAAGTGCCAGGCCATAATTACTGAAAGGACCGTATACGTCATTATTATAATAATTGTCCGCGCCTGAAGCATGAGAGGTGATGGTGGTGCCGGGGTTATCAGCCGGAGCCCAGTGCAGAGGACCGCTCTGATTGGTAAAGTCAAGATACTCAGCAACCACGGCGGTAACTGGTCCGCGCTCCGCCGCTCTCCATTCCAGACCGTATAGACCGTCCCAGCCGTTCAGACGTCCTATCCCTGAGCCGTCTTCCCACGGCCCCTCAAAATAAGCCGCAAGGTGTCCAAAGTTGTGAGGAAGCTCATAATCAGCCCTGAAATTCCAACTTCCAAGAGTACTTCCGGTATAATAACTCCCGTCATTACCCTCGTGAGGGAAAAACATCTTCCACACATCAGCAAACTTAAATCCGCGCACCTGTGTCTGTATCACCTCCCCGTTCCTGAACCAAATGCTCTGACCGCCGAACAGTCCGGCAGTCTGCATGCCTATGGTGGCATAAAAACGCTTATGCGGATTACTCCTGAAGTAGCAATACTTATATGTATAATACCTGTCAGTGGCAAGTACCCAGTCATAATGATTAGCCTGCTGCCGCTGATACTCGCTGTCCATCATCTTACCATAAAATATGTCGCCGGCTATCTGCACCCAGCCATTGGTAAAAGGGATATTCTGGAAGGTGTTAAAACCAAGACTTACTCCCGGTATAGGTGCAGCGTTATTGCTGTATATCAAGTCTCCGGAGGATAGCTCAGGGTTTACTATCATGCCGCATCGCTGACGCATACCCAGCTCTAACTGTACGGCTCTGTAGCGTACCTGACCATATAGCTGCTGCATGTGTACAGCCTTGGGAGTGGCGCTGACCGCGTCAGTCAGCGTCTGTGTCTGAGGGCTATAATGCATGTACGTAACGCCGTGACGGTAACCCGTGAAAAAATCCGCACCGGCGCCCCAGCTCCACAGTCCGGAAGAGTCTATTTTCTTCTCTGCGCTCAGGTCCAGCAACGCTGTTGCAGAGGATGCCGTGCGTCCGTACTGGCCGGACCCCATGAGCGAAGGCGCAAACGACCCTCCGCTGCCCCCGGCAAAAATCTCGGCCTTATAGTCTATCTCTATGGCTGCAGCGCCGGTAACAGCAGCTGTCAACAAACACAGTGAAATAAGTTTTCTCATATCATGGATGTTTCTCGTGGGCCCAAAGTCAGCAGAGAACACTCACAGAGCGTCTGCGCACACTGACGCAGTTCTTCAGGTCCCACATCTTTAATTCTTCTCTCTATCTCTGAGGGGGTGAGAGAACGCCCGCTCATCAGTGTGGCGCGTGCTATACCTAATATACGGCTCTCACGATTCTCATAGGCCACTTTCAGCTGACCCAGATACTGCTTCTTATACATTTCAAGGGTGCGTGATGACAGTGAGCTATCTGCCATATGCTCCAGCTGTTGCTTTACCAGCGAGGCACACACGGCATTATCAGCAGGGTCACAGCCGTAGTATACCGTAAAAAGGCCGGTATCAGAAAGCAGCGCGGTGGAAGCTTCCACAGTGTACACCAGTCCACGGCGCTCACGCAATGCCACATTGAGCAGGGAATTCATACCCGGACCGCCCAGAATATTGGTCAGAAGAGCCTGAGCATAACGCGTTTCAGAGTGCATGCCGCCGGTGAGTACACCCATCACAGTGTGTGCCTGATGGGAGTCTATCTCCTTAAGCTTTGAAAAAGGCGCAGCGGACACGGGAGCACACTCCTCCTGCACCGGAGCTGAGCCCTCAAGTGGGCTGAAAGTCTTTTCCACGGCGGCAAACACACGGGAGGCACTCATACTGCCGGCGTAGAACACCACCATATTGGAGGGCCTGTACCAGTGCTGAAGGTACTCACAGCAGACCTCAGGGGTAAAGCCACGTAGCAGGTGCGCCTCACCTAAAATATTATGGCTCAAGGGTGTACCGGCGTAAATAAGCTCCTCAAAATCATCATACACGGCCTCTGACGGGCTGTCAAGGTAAGAGTTTATCTCATCAGCCACAACCTCACGCTCCTTGCGCAGCTCGCTCTCCGGAAAGCGCGAATGCATTATAAGGTCAGCCACAAGGTCAAGTGCACGCGCGGGAGAGCTGCCGGGGAACACAGTGTAGACCACCGTCTCTTCCTTTGTGGTATAGGCATTTAGCTCACCGCCCACACGCTCCATGCGGTTTATGATATGCCAGGCGCTTCGTGAGGTGGTACCCTTGAAGAGGGTGTGCTCCACAAAGTGCGCAAGACCGTAGTAATCAGGCGTTTCATTGCGGCTACCTACCCTTGTGGCCACACCGAAGAAGCCTGCTGCCGCTCCGGGAAGGAGCAGGTGAACCATACGTAAACCGTTGGCACTCAGAGCATATTCTACTTTTGGGGCTTTCATACTTCAGGGTCAACCCATCGGCCATCGGCCTTAATAAGGTCCATCAGGTGCGCAAGTGCCTCATTTTCAGGCACATTCTTCTGGACACACTCTTTTCCTCTATACAGGCTTACGCATCCCGCCGCGGCTCCTACGTAGCCGTAATCTGCATCAGCCATCTCTCCGGGACCGTTCACAATACAACCCATTACGCCGATTTTCAGGCCTTTAAGATGTGATGTGGCGGCTTTAATTTTGCGGAGGACATCTGAGAGGGCAAAGAGGGTACGCCCGCAGCCGGGGCAGGCTATGTATTCAGTCTTGCTAAAACGGCGCCTTGTGGCTTGTAATATACTGAGTTCCAGATTATTAATGGTTTCCTGAGACATTGAGGGTGCCTTTATCTCAATGGCATCTCCATAACCGTCCAGCAGAAGTGAGCCTAAATCTACGGATGCAGCCACAGCCACCTGCTCCGGTGTATAATACGCAGGATATGAAGCCCTTAGGAGTATTTTACCGCTCTTTGGCAGAGGTTGTGTAAGGGGTACGGAAATTGTTTGATACCCCCCCCCTAAACCGTCAACACCCACGGCGAGAATAGGAGAATTAGGGCTGTCCGTGTGAGAGTGCCCGTTCTCATTTCCGGGCTCGCAAGGTGACACCCTCGGAGGCAGATTTTCCACATGTTTTATAATCTCTCGAGCAACCGGAATCTCTTCCACGGGATCTTCACTGAGTGAAACGCGGATGGTGTCTCCTATACCTTCAGCCAGAAGGGTGCCAATACCTACGGCAGACTTGACGCGGCCGTCTTCTCCGTCACCGGCTTCTGTCACACCAAGGTGCAGCGGGAAGTGCATGTCTTCAGCATCCATGGCCTTGACAAGGAGGCGCACGGTGTCCACCATTACTTTTACATTGCTGGCCTTTATGCTGATGACCACCTGATCAAAATTCTGCTCACGGAAGACGCGCAGGAACTCCAGGGCGCTTTCCACCATGCCGGCCGGGGTATCACCATAGCGGCTCATGATGCGGTCACTGAGGGAGCCGTGGTTAACGCCCAGTCTTATGGCTGTGCCCTTCTCTCGGCACAGGTCTATGAAGGGAATGAGGCGTTCTCTGATACGGGCGAGTTCAGCGGCGTATTCTTCATCCGTGTACTCCAGTTTCTTGAAGGTACGCGCGGGGTCAACAAAGTTACCGGGATTGATACGGACTTTCTCTACCTCTTCAGCAGCAGCGAAAGCAGCCGCAGGGTTGAAATGGATATCAGCCACAAGGGGTGTAGTTATTCCGGCGTTGCGGAGGGCTGTACGGATATTTCCCAGATTTTTGGCATGAGGTACTCCCTGGGCTGTAAGACGCACAAGTTCAGCTCCGGCATGGCTGAGGGCTATAGCCTGGGCCACGCTGCGTTCTGTGTCAAGCGTGGGGGTATTGGTCATGGACTGGACACGCACGGGATTCTCACCTCCAATGCCTACGTTACCAACCCTAACCTCCACGGTGGGACGTCGTTTAATATTGCTCATGCGTTACCTTGTATTTGTAACCTTCCAGAGCAGCCAGTTCAGCATTAGCTTTCACAATCTTGGCGCTGAGTGTGCTGCAGTAATCGCTGTATCGCTGAGCCAGGGCGCTGTCAGAGAGCGCCAGAATTCTTACGGCCAGCACGGCGGCGTTAAGCGCACCGTTAATGCCTACTGTGGCCACAGGAATACCCGGAGGCATCTGAACTATGGAGAGCAGTGCGTCCTGTCCCTGAAGTGTGGAGTCAATGGGAACGCCTATTACCGGCACCTCTGTGAGGGCAGCTACCACGCCGGGGAGTGCGGCAGCCATACCGGCAGCGGCAATTATCACTTTTAGCCCGCGAGCAGCGGCTCCGGTGGCAAAGCTCTCCACTTCATGCGGAGTACGATGGGCACTGAGCGCGTTCATCTCAAAGGGGACTTGCATCTGTTCCAGGAAATCAGCCGCCTTGCGGAGTACGGGCAGGTCAGAGGTACTGCCCATGATTATGCTTACAATTGGTTTCATATCTAAATCAAAATAAATACTGCACACGCAGAATATGCAAAAATAAAAATTAATTTTCTGCTTTGCAAACGTGATTTTATATGGAGTATACAATCAATAAGTGAGTATGGTTAAAAAGTAATTATATCAAGGGTAAATTAGGAGGAAATAAACTAAACCACTAACTTTGCCGAAAAGTACTACTGTTATGACGCAGCAAGAACAGAATTTTTATTACACTCCTGAATGTAATGAGGAAATAAGGAAACCATCCAATGCTATTTCATGGCTTGGGTTCAGTTTTTCATTGTTTGTATTAATCCTGTTGTGGTTAATTATGCTGTGGATTCCGGCAAAAGGCGGGAGTGGTTTTCTTCTGGCGACGGGGACCGGCATGGTGATGATATTCTTAGTTATAGGAATTCCGGTTGGGTTTATAGGATTGGTGCTATCTATTGTTGGAGTGATTAAAGCTGCGAATAATGGGGGCAAGGTTTGGATTAGCACAATGGGATTGATTTTCACAGGTCTTACCATACTAAGCCTTTTTGTGATTCCCCTTCTCCGCTCTGTCAGCATCCGGGAACCGGCAAAAGTTGAATCTCCGGCCATAAGCGTTGAGAAACAACAGGATAAGGGTTTGATTTTTCTTGTAGACGGATACCAATTAAGCTGCTTTGATAATAGGGAGCAGACTGATACAGCACCGTATACCACCCGCATTTCGTATTCTCTTCAGCTTGAAAAAGAGCTTGAGGTATGGTTTAAAATGCACGAAACAACTGAAGATGACCCTATTTCCCTTTATGTTACTGATGACACGGACTATACGCAGGTGTCAGAACTTATGGAGGCACTTGAACTTTTAAACAGAAATAAATTCACTCTCAGGACGGTACAAAAGGATAAGGCAGAATAAGACAGCGAGTCCTCATCAGCAAGAGTATTCACAGCACATTTACAGGGGAAGTCAAGACGCAGGTTAAAAGGCTTTTATGACATATGCCACTTATAAGGCTTTTGAGACTTATATTTGTAGCTTATTATTGGGGTGGAGCTGAGAGCAGTTAAACCGGAGGTGGGTATATGCATGCCTCGGTAAGTGAGATAAGAGGGTATTGGATATGGTAAAGCAGGGCTTTTGACATAAGAAAAAATGGGCTTTAACGCACTGCAAAAGTACGGAATAAGTGGCCGATAATTATGGAGTAGGATAGTTTCAGAACTCAAAACTGATTTTGAGACGTCCGCCCAATCCGCGCTCCACAATATCAAAGAGGGTGCGGAGGGTGATGTTCTCGCCATCGTTCTCTATCTTGGAAATGAAAGGTCGTTTTTTGTCTACACGTTCAGCCAACTGCTCTTGGGTGAGATTAAGGCTTTCACGGGCGGTTCTGATTTTGTAGCCGATACGTAGTGCTTCAAGTTCGTTCTCCAAACGGTCGCGTTCGGGAGTGCCGATTTCTCCATAGTATTTGTTTTTCAGTTGGTCGAGTGTCTGTATATTATCCATTGTTCTTATTTTTATCGTTATAATATTCTGTCATAATTCTCTCTGCTCGTGCAATTTCGCTCGGTGGAGTTTTCTGTGTTTTCTTTTGAAATCCACTGAAAAGAACCACCATTTTGTTGCCGTCGAAGCAACAGAAAATCCGGAATATGTTGTTGCCTAATTGAACACGAACTTCAAACAAACCGTTGGTGCCCTCAATATATTTCAAGTAGGTTGATGGCACCCGCTCAACTTGCTCAATAATATCAAGTACTTTGATAATCTTGTCTTGAACCTTTTGAGTTTGTTCCTTGAAAAATTCCTCAAAAAATGTTTGTAGATTATAACCTCTCTAACTTTCACGTCGCAAAGGTAATTAATAAATTACATCTACACAAATATAACGCGTAGCTTCTTCAAAAGGTTTTAAAAAAAATAGCCGTTTATGAGAATTTTTTATGCGGCTTTTGCACCTTATGCGTCTTATACGTTTTAAGAGAATTATTTATGTTATGGGAACGGGCGGAGTGAACGGAACGGAGTGAACGGGACGGGAAACGGGGCCGGATGACAGGGCCGGGTTACGGGCAGAAGGGACCGGGGCCGCGATTAGATGGCGGGGGTGGAGAGGAAGAGGGTGAGGAGGGTGACGGTGAGGCCTAAGAGGACGCCGGCAAAGACTTGACCGAGGGTGTGGCGGTGAAGGAGAAGTCTGGCGGTACATACCCAGCCTGTGAGAAGTGTGAAGATGGAAACGAGGAGGAGTGGAGCAACGGGGAGGAGGTGCTGATAGCCTAGCCAGTAGATAAGTGCAAGGAGCTGAGCCATGGCTGTGGTGTGCCCGCTGATTTTCCAACGGAAGGTTATAATGAACCCTATCAGGGTGGTGGCTATTCCGCTTATGAAAAAGAGCCACATCCATATGGGTGCATGAGCATGACGCAGGTACAGGATGGCTCCTGTAAGTCCCACAATTATGGCGGCTGCAGGCACAAAACGTTCTTTGCGTTTGTGGAGGCTGAAATCTTTTACTTTTCCCAGTGATATGAGACCAAATATCACTGCCGTGGGAAAGAGCGCCGTCATGGCAGCGATTACTATGGTGATATTAACTCTCAGTGGCTCAGGAAGAAACTGAAGGGGAGTAAGCCATAGCATGGCAGCCATGCCATATGTGGGAATGAGCAGAGGTGAAAAGACGTCACTGCTTATCTGGGCCATGCGCTGTATTATATGGCTGAGGTCTCTGTGTGAATGTGTAATCATGGATACGGGTGTTATTGTTGTTTTCTTAAACGGGCCACCGGGATGCCCATTTCTTCGCGGTATTTTGCCACTGTACGGCGAGCGGTGGGAAATCCCTGCTGTTCAAGCATGGTGGCCAGTGAGCGGTCAGAGAGGGGATGGTGTTTGTCTTCTCCTTCTATAATTTTTTTCAGTGCCTGCATGATTTTAACGGAGGTAAGGGTCTGGGTATCTTTACGCGGAACATTGAAGAATGTTTTCAGGGGGAGGAGTGACTGTCCCGTGAGTACGTATTTGCCTGAGGTGGCGCGCGATATGACAGAGGGATCAAGTCCGGTGAGCTTATGAATGTCTGCCAGACGCATGGGACGGAGATCCGCAGGGTCTTCCGTGATGAAAAAACGGTGCTGCCATGCTGCAATGGCCTTCATTACGGTCATGAGGGTGTCAGCTCTCATGCGCAGTGTACGGATGAAGGCTGCGGCATCATCATGACGACTTTTGAGGAAGGTATATGCCTGGCGTGAACGCGGAGTGTCAGAATCAGCGGGCTCCGGGATGCGTGAGATGTCAAAGGTCTCATCAATGGCCAGGTCCGGATGATTATTAAGGAGGGAAATATGGAGCTTGTCTCCAGAGTCTACAGAAACGCTGAAATCCGGAGTTATGGCATGTGAGCGGTCAAAGGCCCCCGATCCCTCAAGGAGAGAGCCAGGCTTCGGGTTAAGGCTTTTAATAAGGTCAAGGGCACTATGGAAAAGAGTGTCATCCACACCCAGCCTGCTCTGCAGGCGTGTGAAGTGCATTTTGGAAAACAGGTCAAAGTTATCCGCCACTATGTCCACGGCCACTTGCTGCACAGGCGAAGGATTCATGCGGCGCAGTTGCAACAGAAGGCAGTCACGCAGGTCAATGGCTCCGATACCGGGCGGGTCAAGCTCACGCACCACGGCGGCAACGCGACGTACTTCAGCTACCGAGATGTCCAGTCCCATGCTGATGGATATGTCATCTGCCAGTTCGCGGTAACCACGTGTAAGATAACCGTTGGAGTCCAGACTTCCTATAATATAGTCAGCAATGAGGCGGTCTGTCTCTGACAGACTGCGCATGCCCAGCTGACGCTCAAGTCTGGATATCATGTTTTCATCTGAGGTCACTACAGGCTCAAAGGCAGCGGCATCAGAGAAAGTCCTGCCGCTGTCAGGACGGTAAAATGGTGTTTCTTCCTCATTAGTGAAGTCAGCGGCCTGGAGCTGTTCAGCGGTTTCATCAAAAGAGTCATCAGTGCCTGCTGAGGCCGGGTCTTGTTCCGGTGAAGATTCCACCAGAGCCGGATTCTCCTCCAGGGCATTACGTATATTTTCCTCCAGTTCCGCACCTGACATTTCCAGATAGCGACCCAGTAAAACCTGCTGAGGGTTCAGACGCTGCTGGAGCGTCTGATTCTGCTGCAGTGATGTGCTCTGTGAATTTCCGGTCATAATCCATTAATCACCATCATATATACAGTGAACCTTTCCCACGGGCAGGCTGCCTTCCAGTCTGATGGGTATGCGACGGGTATCAGCTGATATCCAAGCGTCCATATCATCAGAGGTTTTGGTGCGGTTTTCACCGGTAAAGATGAAGGTTATATGATAACACTTGTACTGTCTTTTTGAGGACTTAACGGTTTCTATACCGTGATATTTAATGGTGAGAAGTTCCTTACGCTTCCCTGAGAAGATGTTTACAGTCACGGTGTGGCCGGGCTTCCATTTCTCATAAGGCAGCGTGCGCATGTAGTAAAAGGATGACAGCATGTCCAGAGTGGTACCGTAAGCTTCCAGCTCTGTCTTGTGGTTATTCACCGTCACTTTACCTTTCTTCTCCACATAACGGTTACATGAGCCCTTGACACGCGAGCCCAGATAAGAAAAATTCACCACATCATGCTTAAACTCACTACTTTCATGCGCTCTTTTTTCATAGCGCAGGGGTTTGAGCCCATCACGCTGCATGGTGCCAAGAAGAGTATCCCTGACGCTGTAAATCTTATCAGCCCATGGCTGAGAGCGGGCCACCAGTGAAGTCTGATAGCGAGTACCGTCATTACGGAGGGTGAGCGTGGCGGTTCCGGCCTGTTTATTAACCAAGCCCCACTTAAACATCACCTTATACTGTAAGGATTCATTACTGAACCCTGTGGCGGCTGCCCGCAGAGAGCAAGTCAGGATTAGAAACAGAGATATAATGAGATGCTTTTTCATGTGAGCGTATAAGAAAAGTTTAAACAGGGATTTTAATAACCAGCTTTTTATGGTTGCCAATACCTATATTGGGGGCATGAGCATCTTCCGGGAAAAAGACAGCGGCCTGACCGGGTATGACATGGAGCAGGCTGACGGCCGTATCCCCAAAGAACTCGCAGTCAGTTTCAGTGTCATAAGCGCCTCTGGGATAGCGCAAAGAGGCCGTTGGTGCCCACCCCATGAGTTCATCACCTTTAAGGGGCACATGAATATCAATAAAGCGCCTGTGAGCCTCCAGAGTGGCTTTCTCCCTGGGCTTCATGGCCACTGTCTCACATGATGCAGACACACCCTCAGGGAGATTCTGCAGGAGGGAATCATCTCCGTTCAGGTAAGCGTCAAGCCATGAGAAAACAGCGGGCATGGCTTCAGATGTGCCGCTGTATCTGCTCAAGTCTTTTATTTCACAAAGTATCATAATCAGAAAAGAAGTTTAAAGTACAGACTCCGGCTGAGCATCATCTGCCGGGTCAATAGAAATTTCATCAAAGAGCGGAAGCGCAGCGCGTGACATCTGCTCAATGCGGCGGTTGCGCCAGCACTTGCGGCACACGGCCACATAACGCTCATCACCGCCAATCATCACCTGAGCACCTTCATCCACAATTCCGCCATTAGCATCCAAACGGGCATTGATTATGGTCTTATGTCCGCAGTTACATGTACTCTTTATTTCATCAATGGTGTCAGCAATCTCAAATAAGCGCCGTGAGCCCTCAAAGAGGTGGCTCTTGAAGTCAGTGCGCAGACCGTAACAGACAACATTGCTGCCGTAATCATCCACCACACGTGAGAGCTGATCCACCTGGCGGGCTGTAAGGAACTGAGCCTCATCCACCAGAAACCAGTCAATGAGTTCTCCGCGGCTGCGGAAAATGTTACGTATGGTGTGGTAAAGGTCAGTATCAGGATAAATCCAAGTACATTCACGCTCAATGCCAATGCGGGAACGTATGACGTTAGAGCCCTCTCGAGTATCTACGGCGGGTTTCATGCACACGTAGTTAATGTGGCGTTCCTCAAAGTTATATGCAGTGGTGAGCAGCAGGGCTGTCTTAGCAGAGCCCATGGTGCCGTAGCGGAAGTAAAGCTTACCTTTACGATACATGACAGAGAGTTATGATGTGTGGTTTATCTTCAGAGAAAAACGGGATGCGGCCTAATCAAGCATAAAGAGAACGCCGCCGTCAATGTTTTAGGGCGTAAAGTTACAAAAAAATATTTCCTTATGCATGTTCTGAGCCTGAGATTTATTATATCTTTGTGGCAGCAAAGGGATAAACAGCTGAGTGGCCCGCACATAGGACAGAACCCTCAGAGTGCCCCATGCGTTAAAGAGAGAAAAAATAAGAGAATTACCAATGAAACTTGACGGACGCAGACTTAGCAATAACGTAGTGGACAAGCGCGGCTCTCACACGGGACGCAACATAGGTATAGGCGGAGGAATAGTAGGAGTGGTTGTTGCAGCCGTAATCACTCTTCTTTCCGGCGGAAACATGGGCGATGTGGTAAACCAGGTCATACAGTCAAACTTTACCTACGCAGATAATTATCAGCCCACGGCCGAGGACGAGCGCCTGGCTGAGCTGAGTTCCAAAGTCCTTGCCGGAACCGAGGACGTATGGACAGAAGAATTCCGCAAGCAAGGCTGGGGAGAATATCAGCCACCTAAACTGGTGCTTTTTAACGGGAGCGTGAACTCCGGTTGCGGTCATGCCACATCGCAGACCGGTCCTTTTTACTGCTCGGCAGACCAGACAGTTTATCTGGACCTGGCGTTCTTCCGCGAGATGCAGAGCCAGATAGGGGCTTCTGGAGATTTTGCGTACGCCTACGTGATAGCTCATGAGGTGGGGCACCATGTGCAGTATCTTTTAGGGACCTTACAGGAGGCTCACAACCGGATGGGACGCATGAGCGCTGCTGACGCCAACAAGATGAGCGTGCGCCTGGAGCTGCAGGCTGACTACTATGCCGGCGTGTGGGCTCACCGAGACAATGAGATGTTCAACTCCCTGGAACCGGGTGACGTGGAGAACGCCATAAACGCCGCCTCAAAGATTGGTGATGACTATCTGCAGCGTAAAGCAACGGGGCGCGTCAACCCTGAGACTTTCAACCACGGCACATCAGCACAGCGCACCCGTTGGCTCCAGAAAGGTGTCAACACCGGCGATCCCCTGCAGGGTGATACATTCAGCCCATCATACACCAGCCTGTAAATGAGAGATAGCGCAAGAGATCTGCTTTATATGCGGCGTGCTCTGGAGTTAGCCGCCCACGGACGTGCCGGAGCCTCGCCCAACCCCATGGTGGGGGCTGTGATAGTATCAGAGGACCGTATAATAGGCCAGGGATGGCACAGACGCTGCGGCGGATCCCATGCAGAGGTAAACGCCATGCGCTCAGTCAGAGAGTGTGACCGCCATCTGCTGAGCCGCTCAACCATGTATGTAACCCTTGAGCCCTGCGCCCATTACGGGAAGACCCCACCCTGCGCCACCATGCTGGCAACCAGCGAGATAAAGCGTGTGGTGATAGGCATAAGAGATATATTTTCCAAGGTCAACGGCAAGGGTATCAGTATATTGCAAGAGGCCGGAAAGGAAGTGTGCATACTTGGCGAAAAGTACCCCGAGATACGCCGTGAGTGCGAGAGCCTGAACGCACATTTCATAACAGCACACCGGCTGCACAGGCCATTCATCACTCTGAAATGGGCTCAGAGCCGCGACGGATTTATGGATGTAAGACGCACGGCTGTTCACCCCGGCGCCTTGAAGCTGTCTACTCCACTGAGCCTGACAGCCATGCACCGTTACAGGGCCACCCATGACGCCGTTGTGGCCGGAGCGGTCACAGTCATGTCAGACCGGCCGTCACTGACACTGAGATACTTTGGCGGCTACACTCCGCAGCCCGTGATTCTGCAAGGCCACACTCACAAAGCCGATGTCCATGAAGGCTGGCTCAGTATCAGCCCCGAGGTGAGTCACGACCTTCCGAAACTACTTAAAGCGCTGTATGACAGAAATATAATCTCAGTATTGGTGGAAGGCGGAGGAGAAGTCCTGAACAGTTTCATCAATGCCGGGCTATGGGATATGGCCAGGGTGGAGGTGGCACAGGTGCATACCGGTGAAGACGGGCGCTGCAAAGCGCCGGAGGTGACGGGTGTTCCTGCCAAAGAAGTATCATACGGGGGAAACAAAGTGTGGATTTATGTAAATAATCCGCTGGTGGACGTTAAAAACATATAAAAGTGGTGGAGCGGGGAGCTTTTGGCTTACTTTTCCGCAGCAAGGGTTGTGCCATTTGAGGCAAAATTTTAATTTTGCACGTTGAAACTGTATTTTCAAGGCCTTGAGGCCCACTTTTAACGACAACATTTATGCTTAAACAATTCATACCGGGACTTGCGGGAGTGATGTTACTGGGCGCTCTGGCCGGATGTAACTCAGAAGAAGAGCCGTCAGAGCTGACTTCCACCAATGTGGAGGTGACATCTTTCTATTTCAAGAATTCAGAACGCAATCCCTACGCTGACTCCGTGTTTTTCAGCATAGACCTGGCAAATGCGCAGATATTCAATGCGGACTCCCTGCCTTACGGCTATGATGTCACACGTATGGTGCCCTATATAGCCACCGGCGGAGCCAAGAACGTGGAATTAGAGGTGAGCCGGAGCGGCAAGGCAGATACTGTGTACAATTACACCACAAACTCAACAGACTCCATTGACTTTACCCATCCCGTGAAGCTGCGCCTGCTGTCACTCTCAGGGACAGTGGAACGCACATATACCATTACGGTGAACGTGCACAAGGTGAAGGCTGACTCCCTGGTGTGGGACCGCCAGGAGATGACCGCGCTTCCCACCCCATATGCCGCCCCGGTGGCACAGCGCACGGTGCAGATGAATGAGACTCTTTACTGTATGAGTACTGACGGCAGCACTTATGCCGTGGCCCGCAACAGTAACCCCGCAGAATGGCAGTGGGAAACTGCAAGCGCAAATATCCCGCAGGCCGCAGACATTAACACACTTGCAGCCACAGACAGAGAGCTGTTTATGCTCACAGAGAGTGGCGAGCTGATTAAATCAGAGGACGGCCGGGAGTGGACCTCAACGGGTTCAGTAAACTGGGCCGGTCTTTACGGCGGTTTTGAAAGCGTTATTTACGGTGCGGTGAAGCTGCCTGACGGCACTGTGATGCTGGAAAGCTATCCGTCACGCAACTGTGACAATACCCTTCCGGAAGGGATGCCTGTGAGCGGTACCAGCGTTCCGGTGACATATCACTTTGAGTACTCCATGCGCCCCATGATGATTATCTGCGGCGGCCGTCAGGCTAACGGTGAGTTAAGTGACAGAGTATGGGGCTTTGACGGCTATTCATTCATAGAGCTGAGTGTTACCCCCATGCTTAAAGCCATGACGGACATGACAGTCATTCCCTACTTTGCATACAGAGAAAGCACTTACTGGAAGTCATATGAGTATCCGGCTCTTGTGGCCATGGGAGGCGTGACTGCTGACGGCAAGCAGAATGACACTGTGTATATATCCTATGATTATGGCATGAACTGGCGTAAGGCGGGAGCTCTGATGCAGCTGCCTGACTACCTGAAACCCTTCAGCCACGCTCAGGCGTATGTGTACAAGAGTACGCTCACAGATGCGCAGCAGAAAAGCGTATGGCGCAAGGCAGGACGTAATATGCCCCAGTGGCGCGTGATTAAACCGGTTACTGAATGGGAATGCCCGTACATATATCTGTTTGGCGGAATACAGGCAGACGGACAGCTGAGCAACACTGTATGGCGCGCCGTTATCAACCGTCTGACATTCAAGCCCATAATTTGATAAGTATAACATGAAGCTTCTGAAAGGTTTAATACTCATGGCTGTCCTGACATGCCTGTATGGCGTGGCCGGGGCGCAGACTGCTCCGTACAAGTTTGATTTCGGAGCGGGAGTGGGTATGAGCGGCTATCTTGGGGAGGCTAACAATAATCTTATGAAGCATGCCGGCTTTGAGGGAGAGCTGAGTTTCCGCTACCTTCCCGATACCCGCTGGGCGGTGCGCGGCGTGCTTTCAACACTGTCACTGAGCGGTAATACGGAGGACCTGAAGAATGTGCTTCCTGACGGAGCTCAGTACAGTTTCAAGAGTCAGGTTTATGACCTGGGGGCGCGTGTGGAGTTTAACTTTTTTGCATACGGCATAGGAGAAACTTACAAGAGGCTCCGCCGCTGGACACCGTATATAACTGTGGGCGTGGGCGTGTGCATGGCCAGCTGTGACGGCAAACTCAATGCTGCCCCCACTCTACCCCTTGGCGCCGGAGTCAAGTTCAAGCTGCGTGAGCGTCTGAACTTAGGAGCGGAGTTTACCATGACCAAGGCTTTTGGGGACCACGTGGACGGAGTTCTGGCAGACCTGAATCAGATAAAGACAGCATTTTACAAGAATACCGACTGGTTTTCACGACTTACGATATCCATTACATATGAATTCGGGAAGCGTTGTGAGACCTGCCATTATGTAGACTAACCACTATCATGGAGAGTAGAGCGTCACACAAAACAGAAGCGTCACTGTCAGTGCCACGGCATGTAGCCATCATTATGGACGGGAACGGGCGTTGGGCTCAGGCCCGTGGACTGGAACGCTCAGCGGGCCATGTCCGGGGAGTTGATACGGTGCGTCTGATAACGGAGTGCGCCTCTGAGGCCGGGGTTGAGTATCTTACTCTGTATGCGTTCAGTACGGAGAACTGGAACCGTCCGCAGGCGGAGGTGGACACGCTGATGCACCTGATAGTGATGGCTATTGAGCGCGAAACTCCGGACCTGATAAAGAATAACGTGCGCCTGAAGGTGATAGGTGACACGGAGCGTATGCCGGCTGAGGCCCGTGAGCGTCTGATGCGCTGCGTGGATGAGACTTCACATGACACCGGACTTACACTGGTGCTGGCGCTGAGCTACTCAGCCCGCTGGGAGCTTACCCGTGCCATGCGTCTTATGGGCTCAGATGTAGAGTCCGGGAAGCTGGACCCTGAGGGGATAACAGATGCCACGGTGGAGAAATATCTGGCAACTACCGGCATGCCTGACCCTGACCTGCTGATACGCACCGGAGGGGATATGCGCGTGAGCAATTTCCTGCTGTGGCAGATAGCTTATTCAGAAATTTATGTAACTCAGAAATACTGGCCTGACTTCAGCAAGGATGACTTTATGGATGCCTTGGCAGACTTCAAGCGGCGGCAAAGACGTTTTGGCCTAACGGGTGAACAGGTAAGTTCATCAGATAAATAAAACATTTTCACTCAGAACCATTCATTATACATTCATGATATTTACTCACCGATTTCACAGATATCTAACACTGCTGGGCATGGCCGTGGCTGCCTGGATGCCGGGAGCGGCACAGAATAACGCTCAGGGCACATATACCGTGGGTGACACCATATATAACCCGCCGGTGCTTTACACAGCCATGCCGCAGACTTACGAGATTGCCGGAATAAAGGTTACCGGAGCCGGGAATTATGATGAGAATCAGCTGCTGGAGTACACCACATGGCGTGTGGGTGACAAGGTGGCTATCCCCGGCGCTGACATAACCAACGGTGTAAAGAGTCTGATGCGCCATAATCTCTTTTCTCAGGCGCAGGTGAAGGTGGAGAAGATGACTAAGGACAAGGTGTGGCTGGAACTGGTGGTGCGTAACCATCCACGCATCAGTGAGGTTAACTACAATGGCATGAAGAAGGGGGAACGTGATGAGCTTCAGAAGCGTCTTCAGCTGATGAAGGGTAATCAGATTACAAGAAACATCATAAACAGGATAGAGCTTATAACCCGTAAATACTTCAAGGACAAGGGTTTTGGCAATGTCACCGTGAAGGTGGACTTGCGTGAGGACCTTGCAAACCCCAATGAGGTATTTGTGGACATTAATGTGGACAAGCACTCAAAGGTAAAGGTTCACAAGATTTATATTGACGGCAACGAGGTTCTGTCAGACAGCAAAATCAAACGAGCCATAAAGAAGACTAATGAGAGCGGGGACCTGCTGAAGCTGTTCAGCCAGAAGAAATTTGTGCAGACGGACTATGAGGATGACCTTCGCCGCATCATAGACAAGTATAATGAGCTGGGTTACCGCGATGCCAAAATTGTGTCTGACAGCGTGGCACCGTATGATGAGAAGAAGGTGGATGTGTTCATTACCGTGGATGAAGGCAAAAAGTACTATATCAAGGACATAAGCTGGGTGGGCAACTCTGTTTATCCCACAGACGTGCTGAATGCGTACCTGGAAATGAAGCCCGGTGATGTGTATAACCAGAAATTACTGAACAAACGCCTTACTGAGGATGAGGATGCCGTATCAAGCGTTTACATGGATAACGGTTATCTTTTCTATCAACTGGTACCCATAGAGAAGGAGATAGTGGGTGATTCCATAAGCCTGGAAATGCGCATGTATGAGGGCAAGCAGGCCCGCATAAACAATGTTGTTATCAATGGTAATGATCGTCTGTATGAGAAAGTTATACGCCGTGAGCTCCGCGTGAAGCCCGGTGAGCTGTTCTCCAAAAGTGACCTGATGCGTTCATATCGTGAAATTGCTGCCATGGGTCATTTCAATCCTGAGACCATTGATATTCAGCCGGAGCCTAATGAAGAAAACGGCACTGTTGACATTATATTCAACCTTGAGAGCAAGGTTAATGACCAGATTGAATTCTCAATGGGCTGGGGCCAGACCGGTGTCATAGGTAAGCTGGCGCTGAAATTTACCAATTTCAGTATAAAGAACTTGTTCAAGCCCAGCACTTACAAGGGTATCATACCTCAGGGTGAGGGTCAGAGTTTCACAGTTTCCGCCCAGACCAACGCGCGTTACTATCAGGCATATTCACTCTCATTCCTGGACCCGTGGTTTGGCGGCAAGCGTCCTAACTCACTGTCAGTATCGGCTTACTATAGCCGTCAGACTGGTGTGAATGACAGCTATTACAATCAGTCGTACATGAATAACTACGGTTATTATAACGGTCTCTACGGTGGTTATGGCAATTATGGCTACGGTTATGGCAGCGATATATACCAGAACACCATAGAAAGCGCATATGACCCCAATAAGGTAATGCAGATGGTGGGTGTTAACGTGGCCTTTGGAAAGCGTCTGAGCTGGCCTGACGACTGGTTTACCCTGACTGCTGACCTGGGTTATAACTGGTACTATCTGAAGAACTGGAACTATATCTACTTCATGCAAAACGGTACGGCCAACTCACTGACACTGGGCGTGACCCTTGCAAGAACGTCAATAGATAATCCCATCTACACACGAAGCGGCTCCATGTTCCAGCTTTCATTACAGATGACACCTCCCGCGTCACTTTTCAGCGGACACAAGGACTGGCAGAAGCTGAGTGAGGAGAACACTACAGAAAGCAAGAAGGAGCTTTACCGATGGATAGAATACTGGAAGCTGCGCTTTAAATCACGTACCTACACTCCTCTGGCCAATGTTGCCAGCAAGTGGACTCCGGTGCTGATGACGCGTGCTGACATTGGTCTTCTGGGAAGTTATAATAAATATCTGAAGACTCCTTTTGAGACATTCTATGTGGGCGGTGACGGTATGTCAGGCGGCAGTATTTATGCCAATGAGGTGATAGCACTGCGTGGTTATGACAATGGCCAGTTCACACCCTACTCTGACGGCCGCGCCTACACCCGTTTTGGACTGGAACTTCACTTCCCTCTGATGCTGCAGAGCACTACCACCATTTATGCGCTCACCTTCCTGGAGGCCGGTAACGCCTGGAGCAGCGTGAAAGAGTTTAATCCCTTTGACCTCAAACGAAGCGCCGGTGTGGGTCTGCGTATCCAGCTCCCCATGGTGGGTCTGATGGGTATTGACTGGGCGTATGGCTTTGATACGGTTAGAGGAATGAAAGGCGGCAGTCACTTCCACTTTATTCTGGGACAGGAATTCTAAGGCTAAACTTTTTTCAAACATAAGCGTCTAAGAATTATGTACAACCATTAAACTGTAAGATCATGAAAAAGATATTATTAAGTCTGATATTACTTCTGGCCGGAGTTGCAGGCGCATCCGCACAGAAATTTGCCATGGTGGATATGGAGTATATTCTTAAGAATGTCCCCACTTATGAAATGGCAAATGAACAGCTGAACCAGCTGTCACAGCGCTGGCAGAAAGAGGTTGAGGCTGTGGGTAAGGAAGCAGAGAACATGTATCAGAGCTACCTTGCTGACAAGGTTTTCCTGACAGAGGAGATGACCAAGAAACGCGAGGAAGAAATTGTTGCTAAAGAAAAAGAGGCCACAGAGCTGCGCTTTAAATATTTTGGACCTGAGGGCGAACTTTACAAGAAGCGTCAGACGCTGCTTAAGCCGGTTCAGGATGACGTTTATAACGCTATAAAGAAGGTGGCTGATGAGCGTGGATACCAAGCTGTCTTTGACCGCGCGTCTTCCTCAGAAATCATTTATGCATCACCCAGAATAGACATCTCTAATGAGGTGCTTGCCAAGATGGGTTATTCCAAGTAATAATAAAATAAATTAATAACCATAAACTTAAACCATTACAGAAATGTTAAAGAAAATCATTCTGTTTATTGCACTGGTTCTTCCCATGTCAGCATTTGCTCAGAAGTTTGGTGTAGTAAACACAGACGAAGTTTTCCAGTCACTCCCTGAATTTACGCAGATTAAGACTCAGGCAGAAGATGCAGCCAAGAAATATGAAGGTGAGTTCCAGAAACTGCGTGAAGAGCTTGAGAAGCTGTATGCTGACTTCCAGTCAATAGCTGAGGATCCCAATACTCCCCAGGCCATCAAGGAGCGCCGCATGCAGGAAATTCAGGAGCGCGAAGCCAAGGTAAATCAGTTCCGTCAGACAGCTCAGGAAGATCTGGCACGTCTTCAGCAGCAGCTGGTGGAGCCCGTGCAGAAGAAAATCATGGAAGCCATTCAGACTGTGGGACAGGAAGGTGGTTATACCTTTATTTTCCCCGCTGAACAGGGTCTTCTGCTGTACCAGAGCTCAGCTGTTGTGGACCTGACTTCAACTGTCAAGGCTAAATTAGGCGTGAAGTAATAATAAGCATAGTTCAAAATTAATAACTGCGTGGCTATCTTCGGATGGGCACGCAGTTTTCTTTTGTATGGATTATTTTCATGATTATTTCATGGATTGGCATTAGGCAAGGGGTGCGGGGATGACATGAAGGAACGTGCGTAAGTGAGAACATAATTTAAATTTTATTTGCTGATTTTTGTATTTTGTATACCTTTGCACGGATATAAATACAGGGCAAATATTTATAATCAAAAAGTAATCAATCAACAAAAGAATCGGTTCTTAACCATAATAAACAGGCTCTCAATTTATTCTAAAAAAGATTCTAAATCCAGCTAATTTTAACGTTCAATCTTATACAATGAAAGAATTTTTAATCGCGGCCGTCGCTGCTCTCATGAGTACCGCCACAGTTACAGCCCAGTACGAGGACCCTTACAATCCTGATTATCCCGGAGGGTATGACCCAAACAATCCCGGCGGATATGATCCTTATGACCCTAACAATCCCATTGACCCTAACATGCCATATATGGTGCGTGATATGGATGAGATGCGATTCCTCTTAACTCTTGACCAGGAGAATTACAATAACATCATGTGGGCTTATCCAAACGGGGCAAGATGTGATTTATCCGGTTGTTTCTATCCCCTCTATTTTGGCACTCGTTACAACGGCATTAACTATGCAGCCCTGTGTGACGGCAATACAAATATGGTACTGATTGTAGAGGGAACAGAGTCTGTCACATCCAAAGATTACCTTTATACCAAATTCACTAATTTATACGGTGAACTGGATTATAACGATGGCTACCTAAAGATTATCAACCCCAATCTTACATCAGACGGTTCCATAAACAATCCCACCGGACTTTATCCATGGGACCGTTCATTAAATGAGGACGTAAGTTACATGCAGAGCAATCCCGGTGAATATATCAAGTTGACTCACGTATGTGTTCACGGAGGCGGCTATAACACTGATTATGTAGACGGAGGTACACTTTTTGACTTTGTAAGCGGTGATAATATTGAATACAACGACATTCTGAACATATACCTTACTATGGACTCAGAGAAGGAAGAAACAGCCTACTTTGATATTGAAGGATTCACCGGATATTACGATGGCAATGTCTGCTTTATACCGGTTTCATATAAACCGTCAATGGAAAAATGGGAAATGCCTTTGACTGTTAGCAGTCAGGAGTGTCATCTTGAGTTTAACCCTGATTCAATGCTTGACCCCTCTGAAGCTGGATACAGTTTCCCCTCATTTTTCACTCCAGACATGGCCTGTTACCCCGGCTCAGTTTACATGGAGCCTAACTCTTTCAATGTGGGGTATTCAAGTTCAAATCCGGAAGTTGTGGACTATGACGGACATACATGGACTGTCAATGGACCCGGACAGTGCACAATATACGCCTGGTGCACCGGAAACAAATATTATAATGACGGTAATGCATCAGTGGAAATGTACGTTGACAAAGCCACACCCCAATACTGGCTTGAAAGCGAGCTTGGCATTCACTATGGCGCAGAGGCTATTGGCACAACAGTCCCCGGAATAAAGCTTGTGAGCAACTACCCCCTGACATTCCGGTATTCAACCAATGACCCTAATATAGCGGAGGTGGATGAAACTACCGGTGATCTTTTCATCATAAGCGGCGGTGTGGCTACCATTACCGGTTACAGCGTAGAAGATGAAATCTTCAAGGGTGGTGAGACCATTCAGTACTGTGTTCTGATAGATGAACCGGCAGAAGGCATATCAGTGTTCAGCTTTGCACAGGCTTTCTCACATGGGCTGAATACCTCTGATTATGAGGGAGCCTATGTAAAAGAGCCCATAAACCATGATAGCGAGCCTCTGACCATCACATTCAGTGGTGACGGTGAGGGATACTGTCACACAGGTACAGGTTCAGACTGCTGTCTCCATGTGGCTCCCAACACCATCATGACTTTCTCACATGCTGAGCGCGGTATTACAAGCATAGAATTTGACGGTGACGTAAATCACACACTTATAGAACAGCCTATGCGTGTTTCAGCCGGTGATTACAGCGCTCCGGAAGGTCAGGCACCCGGAACAGTTTCCTTCCTGGTTAACGAGCCCAGTACCATTACACGTATCTCTGTGCAAACTTCAGAAGATCAGGTTACTTCTATCAGTGAGTTAAGCGCAGACACTGATGAAGAAGCTGTGTATTATAACCTTCAGGGGGTGCGTGTGATGAACCCCACAAGCGGAATGTATATCCGTGTTTCCAAGGGCAACGCCACAAAGGTAAATATCCGCTAAATACGTCATTTCCGTTCCCTGAATTTGTTAAGGTCAGGGAGCTAACTTCTTAGAATAAAATAAGGCCGCAGATGATGTTCTGCAGCCTTATTTTATTAAGACCCCATTCCACAACAGTGTTTACGCCGGGGAACGGGTCTAAGCCTGTATAATAATGAATGTATTAACCCGTGGCTTAAACGGTGAGAGTACATTCCACCTTCATAGGATGCCTACGGAATCAGGGGGGGGCGGGATGGTTAAGGGACAAGTGCATTTGTGGTAATGTAATCCACACCCATCCGGGTAAGTTCAGCAGCGCGCTCAGGGCTGTCCACAGTCCAGCAGTTCACTTTCAGCCCCGCACTGTGGCAACTATCAATCTGATCTTGTGTCAGACAATCATGTGCAATATCCACATCAAGCCCGAGAGTAATGCACCATGGGAGATGTTGTTGCCAGTTCCCGGCACCCAGAAACTGCAGCTTTATATCCGGCCAGGTGTTACGTATATATTCAAGGCAGGGACGCATGGAAGTAAGGATTATGCAGTTACCGCGCATACCGGCGTCCTCTATGGCAGAAATGAGCAATGGGATATTGGAAAAGTCATCAGAGTTAATACCCGTGCTCCATTTGAGTTCTATCACCGGTGTCACGCTTCCCTCCTTACATATTTCAAGGAAATCTGACAGCGTGGCAATGGTGCCAGTGTATTCTCCCGTCTTACGTAACTGAGACAGTTGCGCCTGTGAGAGTTGTTCAAGGGTAGAGGTCGCTATATCCAGTTCAGCACCCAATCTCTTGAAGTCAGCATCATGCGAAATAACCAGCTGGGTATCAGCCGTGACTCTTACGTCACATTCCATAAAGGTGTAACCCCTGGCAACCCCATTTTTAAAAGCATCAGCGGTATTTTCCACTCCTGTATCACAACCCCTGTGACCAACAAAGACAGGATGTGCTCCGGCACACATGAGTCCGGCAGCAGCACAAACAGATAAAAGCGTACGTTTCATATGGATTATAATGGTTTAAGATGCTCAAAAATAGCATTTTTTTGTGAAAACAGAGCGTTTTTCTTACCTTTGCATCTAACAAACCAAGGAGTTTTAAACATAGCAGAAGATGATAAACAGAGAAAAGCCGGTGCTTGTGACCGGTGCTGACGGATTCATAGGCTCACACCTGACACAACTGTTGCTGGACCGGGGGTACACCGTACGTGCCCTGGCGCAGTATAATTCATTCAACAACTGGGGATGGCTTGAAGACATTAAACATCCGGCACTGGAGGTGGTTTGCGGAGACGTGCGTGACCCCAACTTCTGCCGTGAGATCACACGCGGCTGCGGCACGGTATTCCATCTGGCAGCCCTGATAGCCATTCCTTTCAGCTATGTTGCTCCTGACAGTTATGTGGACACCAACATCAAAGGGACGCTCAACATGGTTCAGGCAGCCCGGGACCTGGGTGTTGACCGCATAATAGTTACCTCAACAAGTGAAGTTTACGGTACTGCTCAGTATGTACCTATACCGGAAACTCACCCGCGGCAGCCACAGAGTCCTTATTCTGCAACAAAAATTGGTGCGGACGCCATAGCCCTAAGCTTCTATAATGCTTTTGAGACTCCCGTGGTTGTGGCTCGTCCGTTTAACACTTACGGACCCCGTCAGAGCGCTCGCGCCATTATCCCCACCATAATATCACAGATAGCCTCTGGTGTAACAGAGATTGCCGTGGGAGACCTTACCCCCACCCGTGACTTCAACTATGTGACGGACACTGCGCGGGGATTCCTGGCCCTGGCTCAGACACCGGGCATAGAAGGGCGTGAAATAAACATTGCCACCGGGACAGAGATAAGTATGGAGGAAACCCTTCATACCATAGCCCGCCTGATGGGCCGTGATGTACGCTACGTAACAGACCCGGAACGCCTCAGACCGTCAAAGAGCGAGGTACGCCGCCTATGCGGTGATAACAGTGTTATTACCTCTCTGACTGACTGGCGCCCGCAGGTAAGCCTTGAAGATGGTCTGAAAATGACCATTGACTGGTTCTGTAATCCGGAGAACCTGGCCAAGTACAAGGCCGGAATCTACAACCGCTAATAACTTACGGGGTGTCTTTAAAGAAACCTGATTTCTTCAGCGCAGTCAGCATGTGCGTGCTGACCATAATACTACTTACTTTCATTACCATACCGGCCGTTCAGGGTTATCTGAGCGGGTACTCATACGGTGATGTGGTGATGCAGGTCATTCCCTTCCTGATGGACATGAAACGTACCATCTCAGAAGGTGTGCCATTATGGACCTGGAATCAGTTCACGGGTGACAGCTTTCCGGGAATTTACGGTTATTACGGGCTTGGTTCTCCCATAACATGGCCCGTTCTTCTGCTCCCTTATACACTTATACCTGCAGGTGTTGTCTTTATAGTTTACGTAAAGGCCATACTGTCCGCCCTGACCATGCGCTGGTATCTGCGCCTGATGGGTGTAAAGCGCCGTGAAGCCGCCATAGGAGGCCTGATGTATGTTTTCAGCAGCACTTGGCTGATGACCTTATTCTATCTCATCTTTACTGATGCTTATATTCTTTTTCCCCTGCTTCTTGGGACAATAGAGCTGATTTTCAGAAAACATAAGAATGGCTGGATATGGGCCACGCTTACTGTTTGCGTGTACTGCACAAGTAATTTCTATATGGCATTCCACGCCGGAATTGGAGTTGTAATATATACACTGGTACGTCTGTTCAGTAAGGAGTACAGAGCGCATTATCTTCAACTTTTGTTTAGAGTTGCCGGGGCCGGTATTCTGGGAATAATGCTTTCAGCGTTTTTTGCGCTGCCGGTGTTGCTGCATGCGCTTCAGAGTCCCAGAACACTGCTGTCAGGAGGTAGTCTGTCATTGTGGGAGGCAATAATATTGTTTGGTGTACGCACTTTCTACACCTTTGTCCCGCGACTTAACGAGGGTCTTCCCATAACACTCCCCACTGCAAACGTCACCTCCATGGGCTTCTGGATTCCCGTTACAGGTGTGTTAACGGCCCTTCTGTATATGATACGTAACCGGAAAGATACGCTGAGTATTTTCACCGCCCTCATGTACATAAGCATGTACACACCTCTGAGTGCCATATATAACGGCGTAAGCAGCTACGGATATCTCAGAGGCGGATTTCTCTTTGCCGTACCCACCATTCTTCTGAGTCTGCTATATTTACAGAAGTACGGAAACCCGGGAAAGAAGGCTTTGCTATGGTACACAGCAGCGGCAATAACGGTGGTAGTGGGAATGAGATTCTCCGGCCAGTACTCCCGTGCAACGGAAGAGTGCTGGATTTGGGCCGAGTACCTACTGGCTGCATGCTCCATTGCATCCATGTGGGTGATGTTTTCCGGGAAATACAGCGTCCGCCGCCTGTTGTATGTGTGCATAGGGATGATTGCCGTCTATACCCTAATTGCCGGCAAGGCCATGAGCACGGGTAGTAAGCAGGACTTCTATCATTGGGATTCAAATCTTCACAGACCGGTTATTCCGGATCAGGCACCGGAATATGTCCGTTCCCGGGAAGTAGGCTTCCATAACTCAGCTTTCACTTACAATTCCGGCAGAGCGCTCCGTGTCCCTACTCCTTACTTCTTTAACAGCGTTTCCAGTGAAGCGACTGTCAAACTTCTGGACGGAGCGTGTGTGAGGAGCTCGTGGCCGCTGGAAGCAGAACCTGAATATGTGGATGCTTTCCTCTCAGTCAAGAATCATATCACTATAGATGACAAAGACCGGATAATATGCACTGACGCACCCAATTACGTACCCATGGGTATGGCTTATGACCGTTATTACTATGCTGACGAACTGCCGGGCAGGAGGGATATATACTGTGACAGAGGTGTGCGGTTTATGCTGGCGGCTCTTGAGCTGGAGGATTCCATACCAGAAGATTTAAAACCATATCTGGAGAAATGGACTCCGGAACTCCCGCTTATTCCCCAGATGGATTCCATAATAAACCAGAGGCGCATACATACTTTCAACCGGTTTATCATGGATACCCGGGGTTTCACAGCAACAGTAGCGGCTCCTGACACCGCAGTATATATGATTTCCGTACCGCCTGACCCGGGTTTCTCAGCTACTATAGACAGCAAGCCCCTGCCGTTCTATAAGGTAAGCCGCGGAATGACGGCTGTCCTTATACCGGCAGGAGCACATACCTTACGTTTCACTTACATGCCACCCGGACTGAAAGCCGGATGCCTTGTAAGCGGGTTCGGTGTCTTAATTCTTATTATTTGTCTGAGCGTAAGAAGGGTCAAAAATAGAGTTAAGCAGGTGGGCCAGACGGAGCCCCCCGCGTAAGAGCTGCTGTTCAATAATGGGTGTCCAGCGGGCAATCTGGTCATATGAGACGTTGGTTCCCGGCTGGAAATAAACATAAATTTCCGATGCAATATCAGCTGACTGACGCGCCCAGTCATCCACCGTACCGTTTATCTCCACTGCTTCTTTATCCGGGGAAAGACGGTCCAGCTGCTGCTGCCATTCAGTGAAGCTCCATTTATGGGCGCTTTCCACAAGGTTTGTGTCCCATATGCCATGAAGATTTGCATCCCGGCCAAAGAACTTTACTTTAATCCTATTACCTCCCAGATCAGTGGCATGTCCCATGTGCATGGGCTGGTGAAGGTCACCCATTACATGAACAAGAATCCTGAGGGCCAACACGCGATCAGCCAGAGCCGTCTCAGGAGACTCCAGCATCTCAACCCGTGATTTTATGGCCGTAACGGCATCTCCGGCTGGATTAGCGGGCATGTCATAGTAAGTACGGTCAGCATCAATATTCTTGTAATGCCAGGTCTTGGTATAGGCAAACTCACGGTTATGGCTTGCGTTGTCAAGCCAGTTTGCCCAATATACCATGGAACGGCCGTCAAGAAGAGAGTCAACGGCACGGCGAGTGGCCGGAGTGAGGTGCTGTTCAGCTATATAGGTCACCACATCATGGCCTTTCTGTCCCCAGCCAAAGGCTGAAAGGGAAATCAGAGCCACGCATAAAGATAAAAGGAATCTTTTTTTCATGATTTATGTTTTCATTTTACATGCAAATATAAACAAAATCATCAAGAGCCGATTCAACAATATATGTTAAACCGGCACTAAGACTCACTTAATTGAGCTTCCGTAAGTGTTATAATGGACTTTACCGGGCTGCCATTTATCCATGGGGGCGTGGTCAGCAAGGGGATATCCCACGGGAATGAGGTTAAAGGGGATAATGTCATCCGGAATATCAAGAATATTCTTCACTACCTTAATGCGGTCAGAGTGCGGATAAAGACAGGTCCAGACACCGCCGAGGCCCAGAGCGTGGGAGGCAAGCAGAATATTTTCAGACGCGGCGGACAAATCCTGAATCCATAAGGTGGAATCCTCATCTTCAAGAAAGCGCTTACTGTTTCCACAAACCACAATGGCAACGGGTGCACGGGCGGTCATCTTGGCATATGGAAGTCCCTCTGCCAGAGCCACAAGCAGTGATTTATCTCTCACAATTATAAATTCCCAGGGCTGTCTGTTCACGCCGGTGGGAGCGCTCATGGCTGCGTGCAGAATGGCATCAATCTGCCACGGTTGTAGAGCCTGTTCTGTGAAACGACGTACGCTGGTACGGGTTATAATATTGGAGTATGCGGCGTTTTGTGCCGCCAGATTTTTTAATATTTCATTATCCATATCTCAGCAAATTATGAAGGGATTAAAATCAGTGAACCGGTGTCACCCGCGCTATGCTCTGTGACACCGGTTCATAGATATTTTCAGAAATTAAATCAGTAATTGGATGCCTTGCGTTCAAACCAGCCCTGATCAGCGCCACATACGGGACAGCGCATGGGTGCATTCTTGGCTTCTACAGTGTAACCGCAACGACGACACATCCACTCAACGGGCTCAGGATTACTGAATTCCATACCGTTTTCCAGCCGCTCCAGCAGCTTGAGGTATCTCTGCTCATGCATAACCTCAACTTTAGCCACCAGCTTGAAAACATTGGCAATATGGGGGAAACCTTCCTCCTGAGCCACCTGAGCAAAGTTTTCATAAAGGTTACTCCACTCCTCGCGCTCACCGGCAGCGGCCTCAGCAAGATTAGTCTTGGTGTCACCCACGACGCCGGCAGGATATGCGGCCTTGATTTCCACCGAGCCTCCCTCAAGGAGTGAGAAGAACTGGCGTGCATGGCTGAGTTCCTGTTCTGCTGTCTGATAAAAAATAGCGGCAATCTGCTCATATCCCTCCTCACGGGCTTTGTCCCCAAAGAGGGTGTAACGTGAACGAGCCTGGCTTTCGCCTGCAAATGACGCTAAAAGATTATGTTCAGTGCGGGTTCCTTTAATGCTTTTCTTTTCCATATCCGTATATTTATTTGTTATTTCGCAATTAGTTTAAGTCTGTGATGTCCTTCCAGTCATCACCTAAAAGAACAACCGCAGCGCAAGGAAAGTTCACCCTGCGCTGCGGTATATGAGCGTTAAAAATTATTTATCTGATGTTATCAGATGGTTTCCTCGTTCTTCTTTTCAATGGGTTCTACCATAGGGTCAACACCCCACTGCTGCTGTGCCAAACGCTTGTAGTTATTGTAGCGCCACTGAGCATTAGACTTAGCTGCTGCAAAGAGTTCTTCAGCTTCAGCGGGATACTGCTTCCAAACGGTGGCGTAACGCACTTCACCCTTGAGGAAGTCATCAAACTTGCTCCAGTCAGGCTCCTTGCTATCCAGGCTGAAGGGGTTCTTGCCTTCATCTTCCAGAGCAGGATTATAGCGCCATAACTGCCAGTATCCGCACTCAACAGCCTTGCGTTCCTCTTCCTGGCTCTTACCCATACCGGCTTTGAGGCCATGGTTGATACAGGGAGAGTAAGCAATGATGAGTGAGGGTCCGTCATAAGCCTCAGCCTCGCGGATGGCCTTAAGTGTCTGGGCGTTATCAGCTCCCATGGCAACCTGAGCCACGTAAACGTAACCATAAGTGGATGCAATCAGACCAAGGTCTTTCTTACGGATGCGCTTGCCGGCAGCGGCAAATTTTGCAATAGCACCTACGGGAGTGGCCTTGGAAGCCTGACCGCCGGTATTAGAGTAAACCTCAGTATCCAGTACTATTACGTTTACGTTTTTGCCTGAGGCCAGTACGTGGTCAAGACCACCGAAGCCTATATCATAAGCGGCACCGTCACCGGCAATAATCCACTGCGAACGGGCAACAATAAAGTTCTTAAGGTCCATCAGAGCCTTGCAGGTATCACAGCCGCAGCTCTGGCACAGAGGAATGAGCTCATCTGCAACCTCGCGGGTCACCCCTGCGCTGTGAGGAGCTTCCAGCCACTTGGCAGCAAGTTCCTTCATGCGGTCACTGCACGAGGGACATTCTGTCATCTTCTTCATGAGCTCAGCAACACGGGCGCGGAGCTTTTCAGTACCAATGGTCATACCCAGGCCGAACTCAGCAAAGTCTTCAAACAGTGAGTTACCCCATGCGGGACCGTTACCGGCAGCGTTGGTGGTATAAGGTGTTGAGGGAACTGAACCTGAATAGATGGAAGAACAGCCGGTGGCGTTGGCTACCATCTCGTGATCTCCAAAGAGCTGAGAGATGAGCTTAACGTAAGGTGTCTCACCGCAGCCTGAACATGCTCCTGAGAATTCAAACAGAGGGGTAGCAAACTGGCTGTTCTTAACAGTCTGCTTGATATCAACAAGGTGCTGCTTAGAGCTTACGTTCTTAGCGCAATAATCCCACTCAGCCTGCACGGCGAGCTGTGTTTCCAGAGGCTTCATCTGGAGGGCTTTCACGCCCTTCTTGCCGGGACAGACGTCCACACAGTTGCCGCAACCCAGACAGTCAAGAACATCAACAGCCTGGAGGAAACGCATGCCTGTGAATGTCTTTCCAATGGCGGGAATGGTATCAGCTTCGCCAAAGGGTGCACCGGCCATTTCCTGAGCGTCCAGAACAAAGGGACGGATGGTGGCGTGGGGGCAGACAAAGGCACACTTGTTACACTGGATACAGTTTTCTTCCAGCCATTCAGGAACGAATGCAGCTACACCGCGTTTTTCATACTGTGCGGTGCCCTGGGGCCATGTGCCGTCAGCATTCGCTACAAAGTCAGAAACCTTAAGGAGGTCACCGTCCTGTGCGTTAATGGGACGTACCACGCGGTTAATGAATTCAGGGTCATTGTTAGCGGGCTTTTCCTCATCAGGCAGATTAACCCATGCGGGGTCAATTTCAAGCTTGTGATACTCACCGCCGCGGTCAACAGCAGCATAGTTCTTGTCCACAATGTCCTGACCCTTCTTGCTGTAAGATTTTACAATGAATTTCTTCATCTGCTCTACAGCGAGTTCCACGGGGATAACCTCAGTGATGCGGAAGAAGGCGCTCTGGAGGATGGTGTTGGTACGGTTACCAAGGCCTATTTCCTGAGCAATCTTGGTGGCGTTGATGTAGTAAACGGTGATGTTATGCTTGGCAAAATAACGCTTTACCTTATTGGGAAGATTCTTTGCCAGTTCCTCGCCCTCATAAATGGTGTTGAGCAGGAATGTACCGTTATCACGCAGGCCACGTGTAACATCATACATGTGCAGGTAAGCCTGGACATGGCATGCAACAAAGTTGGGGGTGTTTACCAGATAAGTCGAGCGGATGGGCTCGTCACCAAAACGCAGGTGAGAGCAGGTGAAACCACCTGACTTCTTTGAGTCATAAGCGAAATAAGCCTGGCAGTACTTGTCAGTGTTGTCACCAATAATCTTAACTGAGTTCTTGTTTGCGCCCACTGTACCGTCAGCACCCAGGCCGTAGAACTTGGCTTCAAACATATTCTCGCCACCCAGAGCCATTTCTTCAGGGAGGGGCAGTGAGGTGAATGTCACATCATCCACAATACCTACAGTGAAGTGATCCTTGGGAGTGGGTAATGCCAGGTTCTCAAATACTCCAATAATCTGAGCGGGCGTGGTATCCTTGGAAGCAAGACCGTAACGGCCACCCACAATTACGGGTGCGTTTTCCTTGCCATAGAAGCACTCTTTCACATCCAGATACAGGGGCTCACCATTGGCACCGGGTTCTTTGGTGCGGTCAAGCACGGCAATACGCTTTGCAGTTGCAGGCACGGCGCTGAGGAAGTGCTTGGCAGAGAAGGGACGGTACAGGTGAACTGATACCAGACCCACTTTCTCACCGTTCTTCATCAGGTGGTCTATGGCCTCCTTGGCAGCCTCGGTCACTGAACCCATGGCTATAATCACACGTTCAGCATCAGGTGCACCGTAATAGTTGAACAGATGATATTCACGACCGGTGATTTTTGTAATCTCGGCCATGTAATTTTCCACTATCTCAGGAACGGCCTCGTACTGCTTGTTGCAAGCCTCACGATGCTGGAAGAAGACATCACCGTTCTCAGCCATACCACGGGCCACGGGAGCCTGGGGAGAAAGGGCGCGTGAACGGAACTCAGCCAGAGCCTGACTGTCAAGGAGGGGTGCCAGGTCTTCAGCCTGCATTTCCTCTATCTTCTGTATCTCATGTGAGGTACGGAAGCCGTCAAAGAAGTTTACAAAGGGGATACGGCTCTTAATGGTGGACAGATGAGCCACACCAGCCAAATCCATAACTTCCTGTACCGAGCCTTCAGCCAGCATGGCAAAACCTGTCTGACGCACAGCCATCACATCCTGATGGTCACCGAAGATGGACAGGGCATGAGAAGCCAGTGTACGGGCTGAAACATGGAAAACTGACGGCAACATCTCACCGGCAATCTTGTACATGTTAGGAATCATCAGCAGCAAGCCCTGAGAAGCGGTATATGTGGTGGTGAGAGCACCGGCCTGAAGTGAACCGTGAACGGCACCGGCGGCACCTCCCTCTGACTGCATTTCCTGCACCAGAACGGTTTCACCAAAGATGTTCTTACGTCCGGCAGCTGACCAGTCATCAACATATTCAGCCATGGTTGATGACGGAGTGATGGGGTAAATTGCAGCCACCTCTGTAAACATATAGCTTACGTGAGCGGCAGCCTGGTTACCATCACAGGTAATAAATTTTTTCTCTTTACTCATAGATAGTAATGGTAAATATATTAAAGTTTGTGTTTGTTTTCAAACAACAGTGCGGACACACCGCACACCGCGTGCAAAATTACTGAAAAAATACATTAAAACCTACAAGCCCGCAATAATTTAATGGCAAAAATTCACCGCGGCCCATAAAGACGCTTCCCCGGCAAAAGACGCCAACCTCCAACTGACCCCAAGCAAACGATTATTAAATATCCAGAGGACATTTTTAAAACTATTTTAGCAAATCTAAAATAATACGCTAAATTTGCAGCCTTATCAGGCCAAGTGCTTAAATACCGGAATATAACCGTATCAACACCAAGAAATACTCCCATTTAACCATACATTATGAAATGTCTACGCAACTTTACAATTCTTCTGCTTCTTCTGTCACTCTGCGGAATGACCTCCTGCAATAATAGTCATCACAAAATACTTGACCGCGCTGCGTCTCTGATGGAAACTCATCCGGATTCAGCTTTAATGATGCTTAGACTAATTGATAAATCTGAACTCAATTCAAAAAAGGAACAGGCGAGATATGCATTGCTTATGTCTATGGCGCTTGATAAAAATTATATTGACACAACTAGCTTTGATATACTTCAGCCGGCCATAGATTATTACATTGAAAATGGCACCCCGGATGAAAAATTACGCACCTACTATTACCAAGGAGTAATTTACCATAATCGTGGAGACCGAGAGAACGCGCTAAATTCATATTATAAAGGTCTGGATATGTCTCATAAATGTAGTGATTCCCTTACAATAGCCCGTGCCCTTGTAGCTCAGAGTTTAATCTACAATAGTTTCTATGATTTTGACAGCTATATTAGTTGCAATTTAACCGCTGCTAATATATTTAAAAAGTTAGGCAGAAGGAGGTATGAAATTGAATGTCTTCTTAATACACTTACCGGAGCTATTCTTACAGAAAATAAAAGTCTTGGAGACGATATCTTAACATATTTACAAACGTTTCAATCCATGGACAATGATCAAAAAAGAGCATTAACAAGACGTAAAATCTCAATGGCTATAAAATTTGGTTCAAAGGATGAAATCAAAAACCTCATTTCTTTACAAGAGTTGAATCTGAGCTCTCAGAATGACGTACTTAATCTTGCTCTTGCGTATACAAAAATAGGGGAACATGAAAAATGTCTGCAACTATTAGATTCTCTTAAATCTGAAAGAGCACCTTACGATACGCTCAGATTACTTTCCATTTCAGAACCTGCCTATGAAGGGTTAGGTAAGTATGACGCGGCATTATCTCACTATAAGTTATTCAGCCAAATACAGGATTCAATCAATCTGATTAAATTTAAGCAAAAATCACAAACCATTGAAGAAAAACATCAACTTGAACTCAAAGGCCAACGTGATGCCCAGCTTAAATCACGAATAATATGGGGCTGTGCAGGAGGAATTGCAGTCCTTGCTATGGGTATAGGAATTTTGTTTTTATTAGTAGGTAGTAATAAAGCTAAAAAGGAACTTGCACTTGAAAAAGTTAGGACACGAGAGTCCGAGAATGCAAGACTTAAGTCAGAGAAAGATAACTTAGCCATGGAAAATAAGAATCTCCAACTGGAACGAGATATGAAAGCTCTTGAAGCAGAGAATTTATCTCATAGAGTGACTGCGCTTGAAAATGAAAGTGAATGTCTCAAAGCACTTATAGGAGACAAGAGGGAACTACCTCTTGAGGTTCAGAATGAAATAAAAGTTCGGATTGAGATGCTAAACTCCTTACTGGCAAGTTACATCACCAATAATAACCAATTTGAAAAATCTTATGACATTTGGATTAAAGAAATTACTGATAATAAGGTAAAATTCATGAATTCCAACAGACTCGCATTTCAGGTTTCCCATCCGCGTTTTATACAATATTTTGAAGATCACGGCTTGACTATAAATGAAATAAATTACGTTTGCCTTTACGCTATTGGCTTACGAGGAAAGGATGTGGGTAATTACATAAATAAACCTGGCCATGTTAACACCAGTAGTGCAATCAGAAAGAAATTAGGCATAGATAAGCATGAGACTAACATAGGTATCTATGTACGGAAGCTTTTAAAGAGTTTATAAGCCCTCTCTTTCGTTACTATAAAAGTGGAAACTACTTCCAAAACAGCATTTAAGCCTCTTAATATGAAAGTACATAATAAGAGTTTCAAGAATAATAATCATAAATAAGTTAACCCGCTGATTCAGTGCAACTTGCATTTATTAAAGTTTTTTAATTATGAAACTTTTTATTGTATACGTGAAAGTATTGTTCTGTAATATTGCATCATCCAAACCAAAAAAGAAACCTATTTTAATATGAGAAAATTCTTTGCCCCAATTATTGCAATGATTGTAGCCGCATCCAATGCACTGGCTGAAACTCCTGACACTTCCTCTCAGAGTATTTTACTTGAATGCACCTCACATAATGAGAATTCCGGTCGCCTACGTTCTCCTTTGTACCAAAACATTGTAGCATGTTACAATTCAGAAAGTAGTACAGTTGACATTTCGTACCAGGGTGAAGCAGAGGGAGAGGTATATATATTCAAAAACGAAATCTTGATAGGTTATGATTCCAACATCAACACCTCTATTCCAATCCCGCCTAATCCTGGTACATACTCAATAATAATTATTGGGAGTAACTGGGAAGCGCATGGACAATTTCAATTGAAATTCTATCATTGATGGACAATATTATTAAGTAATGATTAGGATAATCAATTATATCCTGAATTATCCAATGAAATTTGATGCTACCAACTGATTAATAACAAAAAAGAATATCACAATGAAAAGATTCTCTATTGAAGCCCGAGAGTTACTTTCTGCCGAGGAACTATATAATATAAAAGCTGGTGATGGTGATAATAAACCTATAAATCCAGATATAGAAACATGTGGACTCTTTTGTACGAACTGCGTTCTTTGTATAACATGCACTTCTTGCAATACCAAGGCTATGGACGTAATAATTCTGCCTTGACAAGATTCAAATTAAAATTCATCAACGATAAATGTTTGCAATCGTGTAAAAGAACAACATGGATCAATTTATAACATTCAATCCGGATTATGTATTAAAACCCGATGAAGGCAGAACCTTGGTCATGGCAACTTTAGTGGGTAGAAATAGGTTGAATGGAATATCTGATTCCTTTACCAACACTATCCATCCTATATATGCAATGATATTAAGTTTTATTGATGGGAGAGAGTATTATGAATGTATTAACGAGGCTTCACAAATACTTGAAACGCCAAAAGAATTAATTGATGGATTCATAAAAAAATTAGTAAATAACCCGCAACAAGTCTTTTTAAAGAGCGGAAATAAAATATCTGCTTTCCCGCCCAATACCATCATAACGATTCCATCAAAACAAGAAAATCATCGTTACAGTCCTGAGCTGTTTTCCTATTCAGAGGTAGACTTAAGTATGAGAAGACATCGCACTCCGTCACGTATAACCTTGATGGTTAATAATGTTTGCCATACGAATTGCGTTTATTGCTATCAAGACAAAAGAAAGGTGGTCAAATGTACCATTCCTCTGAATCGTATCTTTAAACTAATTCAAGAAGCCCACGAACTGGATGTAAAATCTTTTGATGTTATTGGTGGCGAATTTTTTCTTTATGAACACTGGCGAGAAGTACTATGTAAATTAAGGGAATATGGATATAATCCTTATCTTTCAACAAAAATTCCCTTATCGGAAGATGACATCAAATTCCTTTCAAAAACAAGAATTTGTGACTTGCAGATATCTCTTGATTCTTTAATTGAAGAACATCTAATTCCGTCGCTTAAAGTAGCTCCCGGGTACGCGGATAAGATGATACACTCTCTTTATCTATTGGAACAATACAATATTCCCGTGATGGTTCATTCTGTGCTATCAAAATATAATGATAGTATAAACGACATGAAATCGGTATATGAGATTATTAAGAACCTATCTAATCTGATAGATTGGCATGTTGTAAAAGGAGATGAATCTCTTTATTCTAAAGAAAATTATCAGAATATTAAAATAGACAGTTCCAGTCAGAATAGCATCATTGATTACCTGGAAGAACTTAAAAAAGAGGGAAAAGTTAAGATTCGTATACCTGAGAGAGTAATAGAAAACAGAGTTGCCCAAACTCATTTTTCCCCTAATCAACAACAATTAGTCAATTTTCTTCAGAGGCCATTCTGCAGCGGATTATATTCCTCTCTGTACATACTACCGGATGGCAATGTTACGATATGCGAGCAACTATATTGGAATAACAAATTTATAGTGGGGAATATTTTAGAACAGAACCTGAACGAGGTTTGGAATTCTGATAAAGCAAAAGACCTCTTTTATATTAAACAAGAGGATATTCCTACCGATTCGCTTTGCCATTCTTGTAATTACTTTACAGTTTGTCGTAATACAAAACAAGTATGTTATAGAGAAATTATAAGGAAATATGGTTCAGACAAATGGTATTATCCTGATACAAACTGTCCTTTTTCTAAATTAACTTAATCATGAAACATATTCTTTTAATCTTATCTGTTATTCTTTCTTCAATTTGTGTGTTTGGTCAGAATGATTCACTTTCCCATGATTATGAACTGGATGAAGTGGTGGTTTCTGCCACAAGGTCACTTTCAAAATTTGACAGCGACGGTATCATCACAACAGTTAAAGGGACACCACTTCAGACGTTAACTAACATCAATGAACTATTGGGTTATATTCCAGGAGTAAGCAACCTGAATGGAGCAATAGAAGTGGTGGGAAAAGGCAGACCTCTAATATACATAAACGGCAGAAAACTACGTGATTTTTCTGAGTTACAACAAATTCCCGCCTCAAAAGTCAAGGATGTAAAAGTCATAAATAATCCCGGTGCCAGATACGGTGGAGACGTAAATGCCGTAATCAGAATAACCACAGAAAGGCAAGTTGGCGATGGGTTTTCGTTAGATAGTCGTGCCACAGCCGGTATAAGGCACTATTTCTATATCAAGGAGTTTTTGAACCTGAATTATCGCTCAGGAGGGCTTGATATATTTGCGAACGGGGAATATAACATGAGTAAAAGCACGGGGTCAGGCTGTGGAATTCAGAACTTCTGGGGAAATAATAAGCGACAGGTTCTAAGTCATACTACTTCCAAAAGACGCAAACAACTTATGGACGGCAAAATTGGGCTAAACTATTCAACTAAATCCGGACATCTTTTAGGCGCTTATTATCAATATAACCATGCTCCTTCGAAGACCAATTCCGATGCCCTTACTTCATTTATATTCAGCGACCTGAAGCCAAGCGTTTCTGCAACGTCACGTATTGAAAATGAGAATTATTACGGAAATCTTGTGGATGCTTATTATTCAGGCGCATGGGGGAAATGGGCCGTGGATGCGAGTTTTGATTTCCTCTGGAGGAGAGATAATGCAGACCAGCAAATCCAAGAAACTTTTACGGATTCACAAACCACACTCATGGGGTTAGGTGACAGGAGTCACGGCCGCATGTTAGCCGGAGAACTTCATCTTTCAAAACCAATATCAAAAGGTAATTTTATGATTGGAGCTGAATATACTAACTCCATCCGTTCAGAGGATTTTCTGAGTAATACTTCTTCCATTGCCAGCGTAGATAATAAAATACATGAAAGTAATATATCCGTTTATGCACAAATCTCCCGAACCATAGGCCGCGTTATGCTGCAAGGCGGCCTGCGTTATGAGCACATTAATAGCACTTACTATGAGGATAACATAAGGAAAGCTGAACAATCAGCCTCCTATAATGAAATACTACCTTCTTTTTCTCTGGCACTTCCAGTGAGAAAGACAATGTTTCAGTTGAGTTATTCACGTAAATATAATCGTCCCTCCTATGCACAAATGAGCAGTGCGGTACACTATGTTGACCAGTATACTTATGAAACAGGCAACCCTGATTTAAAAAACAGTTTTACTGACAATTTAACAGTGAATTTCAAGTATAACTGGCTGATGACAATGGTTACTTACAAACATATCCACAACAAAATCATAACCACATGCTATGAATATCCCACTAGTCCCGACATAACACTGTTAATGAAGGAAAATTCCAGAAACGATGCAAACAATCTGGAACTTCTTGTGTCCATACAACCGGGTTTTATTGGTAAATTTTACTATCCCGTGGCTATGACAGGCATAGTGACTCAGTTCTATGATATTGATTTCAGAGGAAGCATGAAGCATATGAATAGTCCCATGTTCCTTGTGAGACTGAACAATATTTTCAGACTGCCTAAGGATTTCTTGGTTTATGTCAATTTAAATTACAGAAGCAGTTTTGATGGCGAAAATATACATATGGGACGCAGCTGGCAGATAGATTTAAGCCTCACCAAGACGTTTAACCGGCACTGGGATGCCTCGCTTTCGTTTAATGACGTATTCAATAGCGCCCGCAAGACCTCTATGACCATTTATAGCGGACAGTTTGAGTACATCAGTCAGAAGTACAATACTTTACGCGGTGTTGAATTTTCTATAGGTTACAAGTTTAATGTAACCAAATCAAAATACCGCGGTAAAGGTGCAGGAAATAAAGAGAAAGAGAGATTATAACATTTAACCACATAGGCAAAGTTACCTTTATTAGTGAAGATATAAACCTTTGAAAGGATTACATCTTCATGCTCAACAAACAAGATTTTATTATTCTTATCTTTCGATGGCAAGATTTAGATGCTTTATACAACATGATTCAATGGAATGTGGCATAGCGAGTCTTGCTATGGTTTGCAATCATCATGGTCTACACTGTTCAATTGAAAAACTAGCCGAGATGTGCCCGCCTACTCGTGAGGGGGTATCCCTAAAGGGTCTAAATGACACAGCTCATTCACTTGGACTAGAAACAATATGCGTAAAAACCCCTATGGAGTCCTTAGAGGAAGGACCCCTCCCGGCAATTCTTTATTGGGAGCAAAAGCATTTTGTTGTTCTGCACAAAATAAAAAACGGTAAGATCTTCTATATAGCAGACCCGGCAAAAGGGAACTACAAGCGTTCTATATCTGAGATGGATAAATATTGGGCAAATTTTACATCTGTAAATAGGGGCTTGAAAAAAGGGATTGTAATGTTTCTAAAACCAGGAAAAACATTTAATGAGGTTAGGATGCAATATAATCAGCAGAACACAAATTCATATAAAGCCATTGGATTCATACTTACTTACATAAAACCATATCGCAAACATTTACTCCATATTATTATTGGCCTAATAGTTAGCTGCTTACTACAGTTAATATTGCCTTTCATGACCCAATCAATTGTTGATATAGGTATTAGGCATAAAGACATCAGCATAATTTGGTTAATTCTTCTTGGTGAACTCATGATAATCTGTGGGCGTACTGCCACTGACTTTATAAGACGTTGGCTATTACTCCATATTTCAATGAGAGTTAACTTATCACTCGTTCGAGATTTCTTTATAAAGTTGTTAAAACTACCAATGTCTTTTTTTGACAATAAATTAATAGGGGATTTACTACAACGAGTTGAAGACCATAACAGGGTCCAGACTTTTTTGACAAATCAAATGTTGAACTTTGCCTTTTCCTCTCTGAGTTTCATCATCTTCGGAATTGTATTACTTATTTATAATCAAATCATATTTTATATATTTTTAACCGGAAGCATTATTTATGCCGCTTGGCTTGCTTTATTTTTACGAAAGCGTAAAGTGCTGGATTATGAATTATTCGGAAAAAGATCTGTTACCAACAACAAAACATACCAGTTCATCACATCAATGCAAGAAATTAAACTTCAGGGATGCGAAGAGCGCAGATGTTGGGAATGGGAAGATGTTCAAGTAGAATTATTCAAGATTCAACTAAAAGTTCTGAAATTACAGCAGACTCAGGAAGCTGGGTCAATATTCATCAATGAACTCAAGAACATAATTATAACAGTTCTTGCTGCCACAGCGGTTATCAGTGGAGAGATGACACTGGGTGCCATGCTTGCCGTTCAATATATAATTGGCCAATTAAATGTACCAGTAGATGTACTGATGTCTTTTATTTATACCTTGCAGGATGTAAAAATTTCGCTTGAGCGTATAAGTGAGATTCATAAAAGGCAAAACGAAGACATGAGGGCAATGGATGCTCATGGTTTAAAATCCGGCAAGTCAATAGAAATTACAAATTTATGTTTCAAATATGATCCACATGCATTAAAGAATACGCTTGAAAACATTTCTTTTCAGATTCCTGAGGGAAAGATTACCGCTATTGTGGGAGCATCAGGAAGTGGGAAAACCACTATCATTAAGCTATTACTTGGCTATTATCAATTTTCATCAGGTATTATAAGCATTTCTAATAGAAATATAAACGATTATAATTTGAAATGGTGGAGAAGCCGTTGTGGAGTTGTGATGCAGGACGGTGTTATTTTTTCTGATACTATAGCCCGGAATATAGCCGTTGATGGAGAGATTGATTTTGTGCGCATTGAAAAGGCTGCCAAATTAGCAAAAATACATGATTATGTCATGGGACTTCCTCTTAAATATGAAACAGTAATTGGTATTGAAGGTATAGGACTCAGTAGAGGACAGAAACAACGCATCCTCATAGCGCGTGCTGTCTATAAGAACCCAGACTTCCTATTTTTAGATGAAGCTACTAATGCTCTTGACGCTGAAAATGAGCGCACAATCGTGGAGAATCTTAATGATTATTTTAAAGGTAAAACGGTAGTAATTGTGGCACACCGCTTGTCAACAGTTAAAAACGCGGATAATATCATAGTAATGGATAATGGTAAGATTATTGAAACGGGGACACATCACTCTCTCATCAGGGAAAAAGGAACATACTTTAATTTAGTTAAAAATCAGCTGGAACTGGGTGATTAAAAATGAATACTTCTAAAAACTCACGTAAAAATAAGGGTGGGAACGGTCCGGTAAGCAGACAGACTATAGGTAGAATTCCTCCGGTATTAGTACGTCTGGGGGTGTTAACTTCTATACTAATCCTCCTTTCTCTATTTGTCACAGCATATTTTCTCCCTTTTCCATACTCAAACGGGGAAACAATATTGCAGCATATTCTGGAAAGTTTATTTAGCAGATAGATTATAGAAATATGGGCTGGGGATAAGTGGCTGTCCCAAAAATGCGTAATTTTGTGGGGTGAATACGCGCAGGAGCGTTGAATTCATGTAGTACAAAATGAAAATTAATCATATGACACAACAGCAGCATTTCAAGGGTCTTACTGATGCGGAAGTGGCGGAAAGCCGCAGAATCAATGGTGAAAACATACTCACGCCTCCAGCAAAGGACCCGCTATGGAAACGCTTCCTCAAAAAGTTTTCTGACCCGCTGATAGTGATTCTCATGATAGCCGGTGTGCTGTCAGTGTGCATATCATGTTATGAATACTGGGGACTGAATGAGGGCGCAGGGGTGTTCTTTGAGCCAATAGGTATCATTCTTGCCATAATTCTTGCCACGGGACTGGCGTTTATCTTTGAACTGAAGGCTGACAAGGAGTTTGCCCTGCTGAATAAGGTGAATGATGATGAGCCGGTGCAGGTGATACGCAACGGTATGGTCAGACAGACAGCAAGGAAGGATGTGGTAGTGGGTGACATAGTCCTTCTTAACACGGGAGAGGAGGTGCCGGCTGACGGAGAATTGCTGGAGGCAGTGATGCTGAATGTTGATGAGTCAACTCTCACCGGTGAGCCAATGTGCCATAAGACTACGGATGAGTCAGTGTTTGACCCGGAGGCCACTTTCCCGAGCAATCATGCCATGCGTGGCACCAAAATCATGGAGGGTCACGGAGTCATGCGTGTCCTGGCAGTGGGTGACCGCACTGAGAACGGCAAGGTGTTTGAGGCAGCACAGATTGACGACAGCGTCAAGACTCCTCTGAGCGAGCAGTTGGACCGGCTGGGGAAACTAATTTCCGGCGCCTCCTATGCCATTGCTGCCATAATAGTCATAGGACGCATGATTACTTACTGGGTCAATATTCCGGAGTTTGCGTGGGTATCCTTTCTGACATATTTTCTTCAGACGCTTATGGTGGCTGTGACGCTTGTGGTCGTGGCTGTGCCGGAAGGCTTACCCATGGCTGTAACGCTGTCACTGGCATACTCCATGCGGCGTATGCTTAAGACTAATAATCTGGTGCGCAAGCTACATGCCTGTGAAACCATGGGTGCCACAACTGTAATATGTACGGACAAGACCGGTACGCTGACGCAGAACCAGATGCAGGTGGCGCAGGTGCGTTTTTATGGAAATCCCTCAGAGAACGTGATTAATGAGGGAATTGCTGTAAATTCTACAGCACAGATAGACTTCACTCCACAAAAGCCACAGGTACTGGGTAACCCCACGGAGGGGGCTTTACTGCTGTGGTTGCGGTCAAAGGGCGTGGACTATCAGGCAATCAAGGATAAGGCTGTTAAGCTTCAGGAGCTGCCTTTCACCACTGAACGGAAATATATGGCCACAGTGGTAAAATCACCTGACGGGGAAAATGTGCTGTGCGTAAAGGGGGCTCCGGAAATCATCTATGGCATGTGCAGGAACACGGCCGGAGTTACGATTCAGGAGCTTGACGCCCAGCTTCTGGAATATCAGAATCAGGCCATGCGTACTCTGGGATTTGCCTATCAGGTACTCAGTCCCGGAGACAAAGCCATTGCAGACAACAAGGTTGTTGCCCAGAGGCTGACATTCCTTGGTATAGCGGCTATATCAGACCCGGTACGCCCGGATGTGCCTGATGCCGTAAAGGAGGTAATAAACGCGGGTATTAAGGTAAAAATTGTTACCGGAGATACTCCGGGGACGGCAAAAGAGATAGGTCGTCAGATAGGTCTCTGGAATGACAATCAAGACGGTGAAGAAAACATTATCACCGGACCGGAGTTTGATCACCTCACAGACAGTCAGCTCAGAGAGCGTGCTGAAGGATTAAAAATCATAGCCCGCGCACGGCCTCTGGATAAAAAGAGGCTGGTGGAAGCTCTGCAGTCCCGTAATGAGGTTGTGGCGGTTACCGGCGACGGGACCAATGATGCTCCGGCCCTTAAAACGGCTCATGTGGGTCTTTCCATGGGTGACGGCACTTCTGTGGCTAAAGAGGCATCTGACATCACTATTATTGATAACTCTTTCTCATCCATAGGCCGGGCTGTCATGTGGGGACGATCACTGTACAGGAACATCCAGCGCTTTATCCTGTTCCAGATGACCGTTAACGTAGCGGCCTGCCTGATAGTTCTCTGTGGAGCGTTCATGGGTCTGCAGTCTCCACTGACGGTGACACAAATGCTGTGGGTGAACCTTATAATGGACACCTTTGCCGCCATGGCTCTGGCGTCACTGCCACCGTCCGGAAACGTGATGAGGGACAAGCCAAGACCTCGGCACGCGTTTATCATCAACAGAGCCATGTGGAAAGCCATCATAGGCACCGGAGGCATATTTTTCATTCTGTTACTGGGGCTGCTGTACTACCTTGAGCATACAGATATAACAGACCTTACCCAGATTGGGACAGCAGTAATGGGCGCAAATACAGGTCTGAGTCCCTATGAGCTTTCAGTGTTCTTCTCCATTTTTGTATTTCTACAGTTCTGGAACATGTTCAATGCCAGAGCCTTTGAGACAGGACGGTCAGCGCTTAATCTTAAGGGCTGTGGAGGATTTGAGCTTATAGCATTGATAATCCTGACCGGACAGATATTCATAGTTAGCTTTGGGGGCGAATTCTTCACCGTTGTACCCCTTAAACTAACTGACTGGCTAATTATTATCAGTTCCACATCTGTGGTTCTTTGGATAGGCGAGGCATGGCGTTTCTTTTATGACGCTTCCGGGGTGCGTTCGTATTTGAAATAGAGGATGAGCAGGAGGACACAGCCAATAACTATTAGCGGCTGTCCCAGCAGAGCCGTGGTGGAGTATGACATTCCGGCACTGATGGCAGCTGCGCCCATGGCGGCGGCAATGGCGTTGCCGGCGTTGTAAGCAATCTGGATACATGCTGCTCCCAGCATCTCTCCCCCGGCGGCATAACATACAATGGATGACTGCAGCGGGCTTCCTGACCCGAAAAGGGCTGCCGTACCGAGCATCATCAGTACCACCACCGCCAGTTTATAATGTCCCAAGAAGTAAAACGCCAACAGTACGGGAATGGCTGAGGCCTGCACGGAGGCAGCAACGGCAGAAGGCTTGAAACGGTCACTCAGCTGTCCGGCAATGAGGTTGCCGGCAAACATTCCGGCACCGGCCAGTACCATCAGCCATGAAAGGTCGTGAGCGCTAAATCCGGCCACCACCGTGAGCTGTGGGTCAATGTAGCTGTACCAGCAATACATGCCTATCTGTCCGAAAATCACGCCGCCGAAAATGAGCCACGGCGGCAATGTGCGCAGGAAATGGAACTGCCCCTTGAAGCCATGGTCCGGGAGACGGCCCACATCACGCACCCACTTGCGTATGGCAATCAGTGTCAGAGTGCCTGTAAGCGCTACAAGTGCAAAGGCGAGACGCCATGAGAGCATATTTGTCATCAACGTACCCAAGGGTACGCCTCCAAGGGTGGCAACTGTCATACCGGCAATAACAATAGAAACCGCGCTCGTTTCTTTACCGGGAGCGGCCAGCTTACGGGCCACTATGGCCCCCACCCCGAAGTATGCGCCGTGAGGGAGTCCTGAGATGAAACGTGATGCAAACAGAGTCCAGTAAGTGGGTGACAGTGCCGCGCACAGGTTTCCCACAGCTATAAGGGCGGCAAGACTCATCATAATGGTTTTGAGCTTGAATCTTCTCGCCAAAAGCAGTACCGGCGCTCCCACACATACGCCACCGGCATATGCGGAAATCAGATTTCCGGCCTGGGCTACAGACACTGACAGGTCTGAGGCAAGATTCACCAGGATGCCCATCATGAGGAACTCTGTGATGCCAAGTGAAAATGTTCCTAAGGCAAGTGCCGCCAATCCCTTATTCATAACTTAATAGGATATACTGTTTCACTGCAAAAATAATAAATATAATGGTCCCTGCATTAGAAGTAAGAAATCTCAGACAATCTTTATTTCTTATGTGACGGAACTTTAGATACCGGCTCCATATGGATATTTATTATGGAGTTTGAGCCAAATACACTTCTTATGGCATTTTCAGCTGCCGAAGCCTTCTCATGAGCTTCAGAAAGGGTGATATTACCGTCCATCTTGGCATGCAGGTCCACAGCTATACCGTTGCCTATGCGCCGCGTGCGCAGATTATGTACCGCCACTATTCCCGGTACGGTCTTTACCAGCCGGACAATTTCCTTCTCCTTGTCTTCCGGTAACGAAGCCTCAAGAAGTTCCTCTATACAAGGCTTTACAATATCATATCCGCTCTTGATAATAAGAACGCTGACCACTACTGCCGCCAGCGGGTCAAGAATCCTCCATCTGTCACCTAAGAACATGGCGCCGGCAATACCTATAAGCGTGCCTAATGATGACACAGCATCACTGCGGTGATGCCAGGCGTTAGCTGTCACAGCCGGGGAGTCAAGCCTTTTTCCGGCTTTGAGAGTGTAGCGGAAAAGCCACTCCTTGGAAAGAATGGACACCACCGCCACCACCAGCGCCAGCATGGTGGGTCTGGGGAGTACCGTACCCTGAAGGCTGTCAATCACTGACTCTATGCCATTTATCATCAGACCTACACCTGCCCCTACCAGCAAGAGTCCTATAATGAGCGTGGCCAGTGTCTCAAACTTTCCGTGTCCATAGTCATGGCTCTTGTCACGAGGCTTCCCGGCAATTTTCACAAAAATCAGAACGATGACGTCTGAGACAAAATCACTCAAAGAGTGGACCGCATCAGCCACCATGGCAGAGCTGCGGCCTACAAAGCCTGCCACAAACTTGAGCACTATCAGGACAGCATTAACAGCTGACCCCAATAAAGTTACGCTATATATTTTCTTCTCGCGTTCCTGCATATATATTTATTAACGTTTCTGAAATGGTATATGGTTCACTCCCGTTATCTCTTGCTGAGTGCGGTCTTCTCTGCATTAGGAATCAGCTTTTCCAGAACTTGGGAGTCATCAGTACTATCAGGGCAAAGACTTCCAGACGCCCGGAGAGCATGAGGAATGACATCACCCACTTACCAGTCTCAGGCAAGAAATCGTATGAGCCTGTTACCCCGGTAACACCTGCGCCAAGACCGTTGTTTGAGGCACATGAAATGGCAGAGAAGAATGCATCCACAATGGGGACATCAAAAGAACACAGCCACAATCCGCCCACAATTATAAGGGATGTATAGAGGAGCAAGAAGGCAACAATTTCATGCGTTTTTTCAGATGTAACAACCTGATTATTAATTCTTACCGCTTTCATAGTGCGAGGCGATATAAATCTGATTATCTCTATCCTGCAGCTCTTTATCAGATAGAGAAGGCGGTCAATCTTTGCTCCACCGGTTGTTGAGCCTGCACATGCGCCAAAGTACATCATGATGATGGTGCAAACCAGGGCAGTCTCACCCCATAATTCAAAATTCCCGGCACCATATCCTGTGGAAGTCATAGCTGAAATTATATGAAAAATGGGATTTATGGTCAGATTCTGCCAGTCACCAGGTTTCCCGGAAAGGAGGATTGAACCCAAAACAATGAGGTAATAAATGAAGATAAATGCCAGATATGCCCTTAACACATCATTCTTCCATACGTCACGGAACTGTCCTTTCATGGCTGTGTATACCAGTGAGAAATTAACACCACCTATAAACATAAATATGCTCAGAACTACTTTTATATACACAGAGTCAAAGGCTGCAATGCTTTCATTACGTGTAGAGAATCCACCCGTGGAGATAGCACCAAAAGCCTGACAGACACTTTCAATAAGATTCATGGGGCCAGCCCACAGCAGAAATATCAGCACAACAGTAAGAATGGAGTATATGCCCCACAACGTTTTAGCTGTATTTGAGATACGCGCACCTATCTTGTCATGTGTAATACCCGTTACCTCAGCATGAAACATGAAAAGTCCCTTGGTATTATTCAGTGACGGTATGATGGATAATGTGAACAGTACTATACCCAGGCCACCGACCCACTGCGTCAGTGCTCGCCATATCATTATTCCGTATCCACAAGATTCTATATCTCTTATCACAGTGGCTCCTGTGGTGGTGAAGCCTGACATTGCTTCAAAGAATCCTTCACTCACATTCAGATGCGATGAGCCTAGGATAAAAGGCATCATGCCAAAGAAAGAAAACACTATCCACACTACAGAGGTCAGCATACATCCGTCCTTTCTTCCCATATTCCGGCTCTTAGGATGAATAAGGCTTTTCAGAAGAATGCCGGTCAGGCCTGTTGAGAATGTAGAAATGGTGAATGGCAGCCAGTCAGCCTCATGCATATAAATGCATACACCCAGGGGTATAAGCATGAAGCAGGCTTCTATAATCAGCATCAGCCCCAACATCTTAAGCTGCATGCTAATATTTAGGGTCTTGTTGAAAGATGAGGCTTCCGGAGTATACAAAAATTTCTTCATTTCCTGAAAAATTTTTCAACCTTGCTGAGAGAACCCTTCAGACTGAATATTATCACTTCATCACCCGCTCTCAGATGTGTGGCACCACTGACAATCTCGCCCTTTTTATCCCTGATCAGTCCCGCAAAAGTGAGTTCATGCGGCACCTTCAGTTCCTTTATAGGTGCAGAGGCAAGATAGGAATTATCAGTAATCCTCATTCTCGCAACCTCAGCATGGGTCATGGCAAAACAGCGGGAGGAGTCAGCGTCTGTCTCAAGAATAAGCTGATAAATGGCATTAGCGGTTATAATGGGCTGATTTATAATAGCCCCGATGCGGAATGACTCGGCCTTGTTTATGAACTGTTTCTTCTCTATCTCCGCTATTGTTTTCCTGACACCGGCCTCCTTAGCAGTCAGACAAGCAATAATGTTACTCTCAGAGTTCTTAGATAATGCCACAAAAGCATCCGCTTTATTGAGGTAAGACTCCTCCATGACGTCCTGTTCACTGGCATCTCCATAAATTATGGTGCATTCAGGACATGCCTCTGCCAGCTCACGGCACTTGTCAATATCTTTCTCAACAATGGTTACTGCAAATTTATCCCGTGCCATACCTGCCACTAATATTGCAGCCTTGCTACCTCCCATGATGACCACGCGCCTGATGCCATAGTCAGCCTTGCCGGTTAGGAAAAGTACTCTGTCTAAGCCGTCTTTTACCAGTGTGATGTACAGTATGTCATTAGGCTGTATGTGGTCATTACCACGCGGGATAATGGTGGAGTTATGTCTTCTGAGCGCGGAGATATGAAAAATCTCACTGTCTCCGGCAAGTTTCTTCAGCTGATGGCCCACAATGGGCGCGTCTTCATCAACACGCACTGCCGCCAAGAGAATGGCACCGTTATTGAACTCATTCCAGCTCCGGCACCAGGGATGTTCCAGGGAGTTCATTATGGTACTGGCGGCCAGAAAATCAGGATAAACCATATTATCCACCCCCATGCGGCGTACGACTTCAGAATTTGAAGAATCTATGAATTCATAGCGGTCAACCCTGGCTATGGTCTTACGGGCTCCCATTGATTTTGCCAGCGCGCATGCCACCAGATTATCAGAGGTGGAAGAGGTTACTGCCACAAATATATCCGCCTTGTCAGCTTTTGCCTCCCTGAGAATATTAAAATCAGTGGGTGAACCCACAAATGTCCTCATGTTGAAATCTGACTCCAGAACTGACAGCTTCTCAGAATCAGTATCAATGAGATACACATCCTGGCTTTCACTGGAAAAATACTTAGCAAGATATTTTCCTACTCTTCCGGCACCTACAATAGTAATCTTCATCTCCCTTTATAATTTAATGTATCACGGCTCTTAACCGTTTTAAACCCAATCTTTTCATAAGCTGTATTGGTATTCAGTGCAAATTTACGTAATTTATATTGTTAAAGCGGGTAGCGGGATTAAAAATCCATAATCCATTATGTTTTTGATTTAAAATGAAGAATTGTAGAAGCATTTCACTCCAACAAATAATCTGCACAAATGTTATACTAAGAAAAAAGGAGTTATGGATAACAGTTCATTATTTGATCTTACAGGCAAAGTGGCGGTGGTCACCGGTGCCGGTGATGGGATTGGAAAAGCTTCGGCTCAGATTCTTGCAGCCGCCGGAGCGTCAGTTGCAGTAAGTGATCTCAATCCGGAAAAGGCTCAGGCAGTAACAGATGAAATATTAGCAGCAGGTGGTAAAAGTGCTGCCGTAGCATGCAATGTTTTAAATAAGGATGACCTTACAAATTTAATAAGCTTCACCGTCTCCACATTTGGAACCGTCAATATCCTTGTCAACAATGCCGGACTTGGCGGAGGGGGACGGGAGAATCCTTATAATATTGACCTTGAATATGTTGAGCGGATTTATGCCATTAATGTATTTGCGCCATGGCAGCTGTGTAAGCTGGCAGCCCCATATATGGAGAAATCAGGATACGGCAGCATAATTAATATTACATCAATGAGCAGTATCAATAATAGTCCATCCATGGCAATATACGGTTCATCTAAAGCGGCACTGAACCATATGGCCTCCAATCTTGCCTTTGATTACGGGCCCATGGGTATCAGAATCAATAATGTAGGCCCCGGTGCCACACGCACGCGTGCGCTGGCCTCAGTCCTTACGCCTGAGATAGAGGCAAAAATGCTTGCCCATACGCCCATCCACCGGCTTGGGGAAGTATCTGACATAGCCGGAGCCGTACTGTATTTTGCGGCTCCTGTTTCCGCATGGGTCAGCGGACAGACTCTTATGGTTAATGGTGGCGGAGTTCAAACCTTGGACTAAAAAATACATGGTCAACCCAACCTAATAAAGGAGTGAGTGTCAGAAGTTTTCAAGATTCTGCCACTCACTCACTGTTCAGATTGAGGATAATTAAAACTCAGTCTCTGCTGAGAGGAGTTTATTATATTATCAAGCTGTCAGTTCAGGTGGGAGGATGGGCATGGCGCCTTTCTTGGTACAAACATAAGCTGATGTCTGTACTGCAAGAGCATGAGCTTCCGGAACTGTCTTACCTTTAAGAATTGAGGCTATGAAGGCAGCGGTGAAGCTGTCACCGGCCCCAACTGTATCTGCCACCTCAACTGATGGCGTGGGCTGGAAGGATACGTGCCCGGGGGTGAACACGTAACTTCCATTTATGCCACAAGTAAGTATGAGCATCTTAAGATTATATTTACCCAGAAGTATCCAGCATTTATCCTGGAGGTCAATTCCGGGATAGCCAAACATACGGCTAATGATTACCAGCTCCTCATCATTCAATTTCATGATGTTACACCGCTCCATGGAGTTGCACAGGATTTCCTTATTGTAGAATCCCTGACGGAGGTTTATGTCAAAGACCACCAGATTATCTTCACTCTGGGGCATGGCGTCCAGGAAACGGTTGATGGTGCTACGTGATACTACATTACGCTGGGCGAGAGAACCGAAACACACGGCTTTTGTTCTTCCGGCAAGAGATTCAAGAGGTGCTGTGTAAGGGATATTGTCCCAGGCCACATTTTCCTTGATTTCGTATTGCGGAACTCCGGCCTGGTCTATTTCCACCTGCACTGTACCTGTGGGATAAGGGACCTCTGCTATAAGCTGGTTAAGACCTTTTGATGTAAAATTCTCAACTATCTCCTTGCCCAAAGCGTCATCACCCACTGCACTGACCACGCAGCTGGGTAGTCCGAACTGTGAAACGTGATAGGCAAAATTGGCCGGTGCGCCTCCAATTTTCTTACCTTCAGGAAGTACATCCCATAAGGCTTCACCCATTCCTACAACTAAGTTATTCATGTTGATTTTGGTTAGATTATAATTAGTTAATTTATATTTTCTTGATTTTAAACGTGTAATACAGCAGATAAGCCACACCGGCGGTCATCACGGCCACAGCTCCAACCTGGCCCACAGCATCAGCGGCATAACCCATGGCGAGTGGGAATACTGTACCTCCAAAGAGGCCCATAATCATAAGACCTGACACCTCATTCTTTTCATTAGGCGTATGTACCAGCGCTTGTGAGAATACTACTGAGAAGATATTGGAGTTACCAAATCCTATAAGACCTATACCGGCATACAGCGGTGTAAGAGTGTCACTTACAAAGAGGATACACATTCCGGCCAGCATCATCACCACGCTAATGGCAAAGAATATCTTGGCAGACATGGACCTGAGGATGAAAGCGCCAAGGAAGCAGCCTATGGTACGGAATATGAAATAAATACCAGTGGCAAAGCCGGCTTCCTCAAGCGGAAGGCCCAGGCGTTCCATGATGATTTTTGGGGCGGTAGTATTAGTACCTACATCTATGCCCACATGACACATGATGCCAATGAAGCACAGAAGTATGAACGGGCGTCCCAGCAGTATGAGACATTCCCTGATGCCTGAAGATTTGTCAGGCTTCTCCTCCTCAATGGGAGTGGCCGCCAGAAGAGAGATGGACAGCAGGCTGACAACGGCGTAGATGATGAACAGCACTCTCCAGCCGAGATTGAAAGTGGGGAACAGTGTGGTGGCACCCCAGGCAGCGATTATGGGCGCAAGGAATGAGGCTATGGCCTTTACAAACTGACCAAATGTAAGAGTGGACGCAAGCTTGTCACTGCTAATGAGATTGGTTACCAAGGGGTTAAGTGAAGTCTGCATGATGGCGTTACCTATACCCAGAAGAGAGAATGACAGGAGCATCACCGCATAACTCTTACCAAATGCAGGTATAAACAGTGATATTGCAGTAATGATGATACTAATCAGGACCGTATTCTTTCTGCCAATCTTATTCATCAGCATACCCGTGGGTACTGAGAAAATGAGAAACCAGAAGAAAACGAGAGAAGGGAACAGATTTGCCTGAGAGTCTGTCAGACCCAGGTCTTTCTGCACGTAATTTGATGCTGTGCCCACAAGATCCACAAATCCCATTACAAAGAAGCATAGCATCACCGGGATTATCTGAAGCAGGAAGGACTTCCTGTTTGTGACAAGTGATTGTGCCATATAAGTTTTATTATGAAGTTAAATTTTCCTGGTTACTTAATTGAATATATTTTCAGATTCTCAACAGTGGTATTTCCGCCCTGTGATGATATTGACAGTTTGTTATAAGGCTCGTTGGGGAATACAAGATTAGTCATAACAAAACGTCCTTCATCACCGAAAACCTCAACACTTGACTTGTCCACATATATTCTGAGGCTAATCTTTCTGTCATTTTCAAAAGTGGGAGCAACTGTGACTGCGGGGAAATCCTGACTGAAGTCCACTATACCGCTATTGCGGCGGTCCAAGGACAGCGTATGAGCGTTGACATCATACTGCATCACTACTTTTTCGCCGGAGGGATTAATCAATTCAATATCAACGGTCTTGGATTTACGGGCGTCAATATCAAATGTTATTTCACATACACCGCCATTATCTGCGGGAAGATTGAATATACGCGCTTTGCTCCCGATATTTGCCTTTTTTACATTCAGAGTGGTTTTTCCGCGCAGAGCCACAAGCTCAGGCGAGGGTGTGGAAGAAAGATAAATCCTTCCATCCGGACCTTTAAAGAGTCCAACTTCTCTGGGAAGAGTGTTTGCACTGCGGAACTGCATGGTGGGAACTTCTGCGGCATACTGCCAGTTACTCATCCACCCAATGACAGTGCGACGGTTGTCAGGAGCATTGCTCCAGCTGACTGTTGCGTAATGGTCTTTACCAAAGTCCATCCACTTGGTGGGAATATTACCGTCAGCATCAGTGTCGGCCACAAATGTCTTGCCGTCAAAGTCACCCACAAAATACTGTGTGGCGCTGCCTCCAAAAGGACCACCGGGATTAAGGTTACATATGAGCACCCATTTTTCTTCACCGGTACCATCCACGGGAAGACGGAAAAGGTCAGGACATTCCCATACACCATCCTGAGCACCGATGCCTTTGCCGAATGCGCTCTCCAGAGTCCATTCCTTCATATCCGGTGAGGTGAAGATAAGCATCTCGTGATCAAGGGCGTGGGCCAGAAGAAGCACCCAGCGGTTATTTTCAGCGTCCCAGAACATATTTGGGTCACGGGCTTCAGACTCCAGTGTTATTACAGGATTAGCGGGATAGAACTCAAAAGTCTCTCCATTGTCATTACTCCATACCAGGCTCTGAGTCTGGCTTGCGTCTGCTGACGTATAAAGGCCCAGAACGGCATTGTTTCCGTAGCCCGCAGTATTGCCGGGATCAAGAGCGCTGCTTCCGCTGAACACCATACCGAGCCCGTTGGGTTCAAGAGCCACGGGGTGAACATCCCAGTTAACAAGGTCTTTTGAGGTAGAGTGGCCCCACGAAAGGTTCTGCCATTTTGATCCGTAGGGGTTGAGCTGATAATAAAGATGCCATACGCCATCCTTATAGAACATACCGTTAGGGTCATTCATCCAGCCGTAAAGTGGTGTATGGTGATATGCCGGACGATACTTCTCTCTGTTTGAGGTATCAAAAGTATCAGACAGCGACATATTTTTCCAGCAAACATCGTTTTTGGCCTCACGTACTGTTGATCGGCTCTGAGTTGTTATAATATTCAGTACCACTTCCTGCCCGTTATACGGTGACAAATCCAGCGGAACAAAGTAATCAACCTTGCTTTTTGCCAGACGCACATTGATGGTCTTTTCTATCTTGCCGTCCACCAGAATATTTATCTTTTCATCATCGCTTGACTCCTGTACGGGGAGGAGGAGATATTTCCCGTCACCGGTAATACGCACCAGAGTGTTGGACACACCCAGATGATTAACCTCCACCCCTTCGGAGGCAAATACTTTCGGTACGGGTGTTGCCATGCCCAGCATCATAATTACCGCAATTCCTTTTATTATCCTTTTCATAATCTGTTATTATTTAATTTAAAGTCAAACCAGTAAACAATCTTTTTTACCTTAGAGCACCTTCTTTCTTACCTTAAATCTTTAACCTTTAATCAAATTAACCAAACCTTGTATACTTTTAATAGCGCAACCTTATTCGTGTTTGTATCGCAAAGCTACTATATAACACATTTATAAACTATAAAAAATCGTGCATATGGTATCAATTATGTTGTGATGCCCGATTTTTAATAACTTATACACAATTTTCATGGGATAATGGTTAACTTTGTGAAAACACTCTGACCATACACTACCATGAAAAGGTTTTTTACATACGGCATTGTTCTGTTAATAATTATGACCCTATGCGGTTGCGCGGAAAGAAAAGTTTACAAAATAGGCGTTTCTCAATGTAGTCAGGATGACTGGCGTGCCAAGATGAATGATGAAATCAACCGTGAGATAATGTTTCACGAAGACGCCGTGGTTGAAATACGCTCAGCTGATGACAGCAATGCAAAACAGATTGAGGACATACAGTATTTTGTTGAGAATGGCTTTGATATAATCATTGTGTCACCTAATGAGGCTGAGGCACTGACGCCGGTAATAAAGAAGGTACATGACTCAGGCATCCCGGTGGTTATTTTTGACAGAAACATAAACAGTGAAGACTATACAGTCCGCATAGGCGTAGATGATAAAGGAATAGGAAAATCTGCCGCCCGCTATGCTTACCACCTGTTAGGAGACAGTGCCCGCGCCATAGAAATATACGGCCGTAAAGGCTCTACACCGGCGGAAGACCGTCACAGCGGCTTTGCCAAGGAATTTGAATCACTCGGCGGCACATTGCTGGCAAGTGTCCCGGCTAACTGGAATAAGGAGGAGGCGAGTCCCGTGGTTGATTCATTGTTAAGGATTTATGATGACGTAGATCTTATCTATGCACATAATGACCGTATGGCCATAGGTGCTTCTGAGGTGGCACACAGATTAGGCCGCGATGACATTAAAATAATAGGTATTGACGCTGCGCCAAATATAGGAATACAGGCTGTGGCTGACAGCGTCATAGATGCAACGTTCCTCTATCCCACAGAGGGCCACAGAATAATCCAGACAGCTCTTGCCATTTTGAAGAATGAGCCATACAACAAGCAGACCGTGATTCCGGCGTCATCTGCGGTGGACTTGTCAAATGCTGACATCCTGCTTCTTCAGAATGAAGCCTTGCAGAACGAAACCAGCAAGATGAGGCTGCTCAAAACAAGAATTGATGACTACTGGGCCCAGCACTCTTCACAGACATCACTCTTTTACGCCAGCATTGCTATCATAATACTCCTTTTCGGAATCGGTTTCCTCTTGCTCCGGGCTTATTGGCAGCGTAGCAGACATCAGAAAGAACTTATGGCGCAAAACAGGCTTCTGGAAGAAGAACGCGACAAACAAAAGCTTCTTAATGAGCAACTCCAGGAAGCCACACAGTCAAAGCTCATGTTCTTCACCAATGTCTCCCATGACTTGCGCACGCCTCTTACACTCATATCTGAGCCCGTGGCTCAACTTGCTGAAGCTGACAATCTCACAACCCAGCAAAAGACCTTGATGAAGATTGCAGATAAGAATGTCAAGATTCTGCAACGACTTATAAATCAGATTCTTGATTTCCGCAAATATGAGAACGGGAAACTAAACATAAACCTGTCAGAGACAGATTTCAACAAGTCAGTACGTGACTGGATGGAGTCTTTTTACGCCATAGCCAAGAAACGCGACATTAAACTGACGCTGGAAGGGCCGGACCGGCCCATACCCATGGCTATTGACCCGGAAAAAGTGGAACGTGTATTTTTTAACCTCCTCTCAAATGCAATCAAGTACACACCTGATAACGGCTCCATAACCGTTTCATACACCTTCAATGAATCCAATCTGACTTTCAGCGTAAAAGACAGTGGAGAAGGAATAAGTGAATCAGAGCTGGATAAAATCTTTGACAGGTTTTATCAGGTGGACCGTATTCATCCCAAAGGCTCTGGAATAGGGCTCTCGCTTGCAAAGGCATTTGTGGAACTCCACGGGGGCACAATTAGCGTGGAAAGCACTCTTAACAAGGGCTCAGTCTTTACCGTCACTCTGCCTGTAAGGCATATTTCAGCTGAGCCGGTTAATGCTGTCAAGCGCATTGAGGGGGCTGATGTTGTGGCTGAACTTGAAAACATAGAATGTGATATTTCATTTGACACAGGTAAGCCCATAGTCCTGGTTATTGATGACAATAAAGACATCCAGAAACTGGTGGGAGAATTATTAAGCGCTGATTATAATATAATTACAGCTTCAAACGGAAAAGAAGGAGTCCGCATGGCCGCAAGATATGTGCCGGACCTCATCATCTGTGACGTCATGATGCCCGTAATGGACGGTCTGGAGTGTTGCCGCCGCATTAAAAATGAGATATCCACCTCTCACATCCCCGTGCTGATGCTCACTGCATGCTCAATGGATGAGCAGAGGGCACAAGGCTATGACAGTGGTGCAGACGGCTACCTCTCAAAACCGTTCAACAGCAAAGTCCTTAAGTCCAGATGTTCAAGTCTTATTGAAAATAGAAAACGCATTAAGGAGCTATGGACGTCAGCGGTAGTTGTTAAAGAGAGCCATAATGAGGAAAAGAGTCAGCCCGCAGCGCAAGTGACCGGCCGGGATATAGACAATGAATTTTATAACCGCTTCCTGAGCATATTCCGGGAGGAAATGGGTAATGCGGCCCTGAGTGTTGATCTGCTGGCTTCAAAAATGGGACTTGAGCGCTCACAGTTTTACCGCAAGATTAAGGCGCTTACAAATTATGCCCCTGTTGAGCTCATGCGCCGCCTTAGACTGCAGCGCGGCAGGACCCTTATAACCACCACTGACAAGACCATAAGTGAGATTGCATATGAAATAGGATTCTCTACACCGGCGTATTTCACTAAGTGTTATCGCGATGCTTATGGTGAGACGCCCACTGAGGTCCGCAGCAAGCTTACTGAGTAAGACCACGTCCCAACACCAATAGTCCACAGACCCTGTTCCCGTAATTTGTTAATCACGAGAACGGGGTCTTAGCGTATATTATTATAAAATTCAGTGCATTTCATATCAAAAATCGTGTATTGAATGAATTTTGATAGTGGTTACAACATTCTTTATATGCTGCCAGATAGTGAGGATTTAATTTTGTGACAAAATTTTTCTAAAAAGATAATAATAATTCTCACTTAATCAATAATAACATGAAAAGAGCCATTCTCAGTGCAGTGTTGCTATTCTTTGTAGCAATCCTATCACAGGCACAGAACATAACTGTGCACGGGACGGTGCTATCAAATTCTGACGAGGAACCACTAATTGGAGCGTCAGTTATCTGCCCGTCCACCAACGCAGCTGTCTCCACAGACTTTGATGGGAACTTCACCATTTCAGTTCCTGAAGGAGCTACCCTGCGTTTTTCCTATGTTGGATACAATCCCAAAGAGTTACCCGCAACAGCTGACATGACAGTGCGTCTTGAGGAAAACTCAGAGCTTCTGGATGAAGTTGTTGTTGTAGGCTATCAGGTAGTCCGTAAGGCAGACCTTACCGGTGCCGTTTCCGTAATGGACATGAAAGAGCCTCTGAGTGAAAACTCAGGCAACATCATGAACTCAATGGCCGGCAAACTTCCGGGCGTAAATGTGGTTCCTGATGCTGCTCCCGGCGGTACCGGTTCCATCCGTATACGCGGTATGTCAACAGCCAACTCAAGCAATGACCCGCTGTATATCATTGATGGTGTTCCCACTGACAATATAAACTGCATCAACCCCAGCGACATTGAAACCATGCAGGTGCTGAAGGATGCCGCCTCAGCCTCTATTTACGGTTCCCGTGCAGCCAACGGTGTTGTTGTCATCACCACCAAGCACGGTAAGGGTGACCGCATGACCATCAATGTAAACTATGCTGCAAGTGCCCAGACAGTGGCCAAAAGATATAAAATGCTTGATGCTAACCAGTGGGGCGTTGCTTACTGGGCAGCTTCCAAGAATTCAAACATAGCTCCCTCTCATATTCTCTACGGTAACGGAGAAACTCCCGTGCTGCAGCCCTATGTGGATGATAATACAAACTTCCCCACCACTAATACTGACTGGCAGGACCAGGTGTACCGCACCGCATGGACCAACAACCTCACCACTTCAATCTCCAACAACACTGAGAAGGGCTCAGTACTGTTCTCACTCAACTATATAAACCAGAACGGTAACATCCAGGAAACTTTCTATGAGCGTTACTCAGCACGTGTGAACTCACGCTATGATTTTAACAAATATATCACAGTGGGTGAAAACCTCCTTGTGGCACGCTGGAAGAACCGTGGTGTTGATGTAGCCGGTGACCGCGGTATTCCCTTCACTGCCATGAGCCAGCATCCCGCGCTGCCCGTAAGAGGCCTTGACGGCGCATGGACACGACCCCTTGAGCTTATTGCTTCTGACCTTGCAAACCCCGTGCAGCTTATTCACAATGCTAAAGATAATGACCTTGCCTCATGGCGTATTCTAAGTAATGCCTTTCTGGAAGTAAAGCCCATTGAAGGTCTGTCTCTGAAAACCAACATCGGTATTGAGCACAGCCAGTATTTCAACAACACTCTTGGCAGAGCAGTAAATCCCGGTGATGTAAACAGCGTATCCAGCGTATACGGCCAGGGAGATACCTGGACATGGACAAACACAGCCAATTACTACAAGACATTTGCAGAGAAGCACCATCTTACAGTGTTACTTGGTACAGAAGCCATTGGCTACACATTCCGTGATGTTTCCGCATCTCGTGAAGGTTATGCCTTTGAGGATGCTGATTATATGCAGATTGGTGCCGGAACCGGAACCCGTAACAATGGGGGTGGCAAGACCCAGTGGGCCGTTTTCTCACTCTTTGGTAAGGCTGACTATAATTATGCGGACCGCTACCTGGCGTCATTCACCATACGCCGTGATGAAAACTCACGCTTTGCCAAGGGCAATCGCGCCGGTGTGTTTCCCGCGTTCTCTCTTGCATGGCGTCCCACTCAGGAAGAATTCTTCCCTCATAACGAAATACTCAACGACCTGAAAATCCGTTACTCATGGGGTCAGAACGGTAACGCCAACATTCCCTCACTATACCCTGCATATTCAACTTATATTTTCAACACCGGCAACGGCGCATACGATATAAGCGGTACCAACTCATCCACTACATCAGGTATCACACTGGCCAGCACAGGTAATCCGGCGTTGAAATGGGAAACAACTTATCAGAATAATATTGGTGTTGATTTCCTGTTCTTCAATGGATCCCTCAACCTGAGCGCTGACTATTACATCAAGAAAACCAAGGATATGCTCACCATTCCGCCGGCCCTTGACGTGGCAGGTGAGAACGCCGCCATGTGGCTTAACACCGGCGACATGAAAAACACCGGATGGGAAGTGACTCTGAACTACAGCAGCCCCATGTATGGTGATTTCTCATGGAACGGTTCTCTTAACCTGTCTCAGTACAAGAACAAGCTTGTCACCCTGAACTCACGTCAGAAATTCATTGGAGGTGACCAGCGTCTTATCCCGGGCCAGCCCATGGGCGTTTACTTCGGATATGTATGTGACGGAATTTTCCAGAATGAAGTTGAAGTTGCAAACCACGCCACTCAGCACGGAGCGGCTCCCGGTCGACTCATTTACCGTGACCTTGACGGAAACGGTGTCATAGATGACAACGACCGTTGCATCATTGGAGACCCCAACCCTGATTTATCCATGGGTCTTAACCTGACATTAAAGTACAAGGCGGTGTCTCTTGATATGTTCTTTGCCGGTGATTTTGGTTTTGACATCCAGAATCACATGAAACGCCAGTTACTTTCAATGAACTACGGTAACCTGGCTACAAACCGCGGTGTTGACATCCTCAATGCCTGGACTTCAACCAATACAAATACTGACATACCCGCTCTCTCACTCACTGATGACAATAACGAGAGCAGATTCTCTACCTACTATGTAGAGAACGGTTCTTACTTGAAAATGAAATATCTGAAGCTCTCTTACTCACTGCCCAAAAACATATTAAGCAAAATAGGAGCTTCCAGTCTTGATGTTTACGGTCAGGTGGAAAATGTATTTACCATCACAGGCTACAAGGGCCTTGACCCTGAAATCTTACCGGGTGAATATGGCGCACGTATTGACAATGGTGCTTACCCCCGTCCCCGTACATTCACAGTGGGTCTGAATCTCCAGTTCTAATCCAATTTAAAATTACAAACCATGAATATAAAGAATATAGCTAAACAGGCTCTTTATGCTGCAGTTGTCTTTTCATGCGGCATGACTGTAACCTCCTGTGATGACTTACTTGACACTAAACCACAGGGAGTGTTCACTGATGAGCAGATAGGTGATGACGAGGCCATAGACCTTATGACATCAGCGTACGCCACACTGCTGAACCATTATTTCGGCAATAATGAATCATTTGCCGGCCCCATAAACAACTGGGTTTTTGATGTGCGCTCAGATGATGCTCTCAAGGGCGGTGACGGTGTTACCATGGAAGGTTACATACACCAGCTTGAGGTGGGTAATGTGCAGAGTGATAATGATGTAGCCAATTTCAAATGGCGCAATAACTACTTCTCCATCAGCCGCTGCAACACCGCCATCCGCGGTATCATAGCTTCATCTTCAATTTCTGAACAGGATAAGGTTTCATTCGTAGCTGAAATGAAGACGCTCAGGGCATATTACTACTTTGACATGCTCCGCATCTTTGAGAAGTTCCCCTATTTTGACGAGACAGTGGAAAACCCCAGCGAATGTCGTGCTGACCAGTACACCCGAAATGAGATAGCCGGCTTCATCAAGCAGGATCTCCGTGACAGCTACGATGTCATGCCGGAGACACAGGCAGAGGTAGGACGTTTCAACCGCTATGTTACCGCAGCCCTTCTGGCTCGCGTTGACCTGTTTACTTCTGACTGGGCTGAAGCTGAAAAATATGCAGGATATGTAATAGACAGCCATCAGTATCAGCTCTATCCCAATTTTCTGGACATGTCCAAGCCTGAATTCAACAATCAGTATGAATCTGTACTTGCAATACAGTTCTCTTCAGCCAACTCTCCTGACCAGTACAATTTCAACAACTGTCTTAACTGCACATGGTCAGAGGGTAACCTCTACGGTAACGGTGACGACTTCTATCTGGCTTCTCAGAACCTTGTCAACGCTTTCCGCACTGACGCCAACGGTCTGCCTTATCTGAACGGCATGCCGGATGATAAGAATGTTGATGCAGCAGACTTTGAAGGAAATGTTGACCCCCGTCTTGACTTTACTCTGGGACGTATAGGTATGCCCTGGCGTTCACATATGTACAATGAAAAATGGTGCCGAAACCTTGAGCTTTACGGTCAGTATTCATGCAAGAAACCTTATCCGGCTCCTGAGTCTCCCTATGTAAAACCGGGTATTGTGCCCTGGGGAGCGTCTTCTCTGAATGGTCTCCTGATTCGCTATGCAGACGTAATGCTTATGAAAGCAGAGGCTCTGATTGAGCAGAACAAGAATCTTGAAGAAGCCCGTACACTGATAAATGACATCCGCAGCAAGGCAGCGCGTTCAGTTGACCCGGCTTATGCTCCCATTGACTGCAATCCTATGGTTGCCAACTACAGCGTGAACGAGTATCCCGCAACAGGATGGTCACAGGATTATGCCCGCAAGGCAGTGCGCATGGAGCGCCGCCTGGAGCTGGCCATGGAAGGACTGCGCTGGTTTGACCTGGTGCGCTGGGGTAACGTGGTGGAGACCATGAATGCTTATTACACCTCAGAAGGCAAAATAAGATCTTACTATCATGGCGCTGACCTCTCAGCCAATGAGATATATTTCCCCATTCCTGTAAACCAGGTGGACAATGCGGGTGACCTTTATAAATAAATCATTAACACTGACCAGAAATGAAAAAAATATCATCATACAGCTTATACATTCTGCTTGCCATTCTTGGCTGTATGCTCTGCGCATGCTCTGACTTTGAGCCCACGGGATATACAGAAGTCCCCACACTGGAGAAGGCAAGTGACCTTAAGGCTGACATTAACGGCTATGAAGTAAATCTGTCATGGAATCTCCCCGCTGAGAACGATGTGGAAGGAGTATTGCTCATCTGCAACGGCAACTCATCAAATCCCATCCGTCTGGACGGCCGCGTAACCACTTATCAGATTAAGGGACAGCCCATGGAGGAAGAATATTTATATACAGTTAAAGTGCTGTACCAGGGCGGTTATGTGTCAGAAGGTGTATCTGTCACCGCCACTATACCCCACATGGAACTGGCAAACGTGACTGAGCTCAAAGCTGAGGTTAACGGACGTACCGTCACACTTGAATGGGTGCTTCCTTCCTCCAAAGGCATTACTGCTGTAAAAGTAATCAGAGACGGAGAAATGGATGCCGCTACCGTAATAGCAGGCCAGCCCACCTCATGCGTGCTGAAAGGTCAACCCATGGACAAGGAGATTACTTATACTGTGGCTGTGGTTTATGATGAATACTATGCCTCTAAGGGTACATCCGTAAAGGCTGTGATTCCTTTTATTACCCCTAAAATGGGTTACCTTATGACCGCCACCACCATTCGGGAGCTCCCGGATGATGATGAACGCGCTGCAGCTGCATGGTTTGTGGCTCAAGAGAACGCAGAGCTCATTTATCCTTCACAGCTTGCAGAACTGGATGCAGATATATATCCCGTACTCTGGATTGAAATTGACCGTGTAGGCTTAGCTCTGGGCTGGGAAAACTTACCTTCCGAGATAACAAATGCTGAAACTATGGAAGCGCTTCGTCAGTACTCAGCCAACGGCGGCAGCCTGTATCTGGCTAATATGGCCACTCAGCTTACTGTTCCTCTTGGCATTGTTCCCGCTGACATGGCACCCACCGTGTACGGAAACGGTGATGGCGGCAGCGGTGATGACGTGTGGGTTATCAATCCTTATCTTGGTTGGGATTTCCGTAATGGCAGCGATCAGGGCTTCTATGACCGCACAGCACATGCCATATATAAAGGCCTGACACTTGAAGACCCCAATAATTACGGTTATGAGAATCTTCCTCTCATTGGCCCCGGTCAGCGTGAAGACCACAACTGTATGTGGGACTGCAATATCTACGGTAAAGGTAATTATCCTGACGTGATAAAGAACTTTGAGGTTACCACAAACTCTCTGGTTCTGGCCACTTGGGGGCACGTAAGAGACCACTGCGTTGCAGGTCTGGTAGAGTTCTATGCCAATGCTGAGCATGGCCGTTGTATTGCTAATGGTCTTGCCGCTTATGAATGGAATCAGAACTCATGCGTAAATCCTTATCAGCATAATATTGAACAGCTGACAAAGAATATTCTTGACTATCTTAAGTAATTAGATTATATTAGCGCCGGGCCTGATTTCTGCAAGAGCATCAGGTCCGGCATTTTTCATCCATTATCCCATGAAACTCTTAAAATCGCTCGTTACAAGTCTGATGGCAACAGTTGCCGTCAGTGCTAATGCCGAGATGGTGGCCCACTTTGACATGCAGGTCACTTCCGGTAATATAAAGGAGACCGTAAGCGGTAAGACATTTGCCGTGGAGGGAAATTTCTCACCGGAGAATGTGGCCGGTGCAGTTGGAGAGGCCCTGCGTTTTGATGGATATACCTCTCATGTGGAGGCAGAATTAGGCAGTATCCTTCCCTCCGGTTCCGGCAAAATGACTGTTTCTCTATGGGTGGCCATCCCCTGCTATCCCATAATTCAAATTGATACTGACACCTCTGAGCAGACTCCAATTGTGACATGCCTTGATGAGAATAATAAAACGGGATTCGGATTTTACTTAGGCTTCAACGGCAAATATAGCTTCAGAACCTATATTGGCGGCTGGCCTATAACTGTTGAGGCTGACGCGGCGTTACCAACTTATGAATGGAATAATCTGGTAGCCGTAATAGACAGCAGTAACCGTTCAGTCAAATTATATAACAACGGTGTTGAAGTGGGCTCAGGCAAGGCCAATGGAACAGTTTCTTTTACTCCCTGTAAATTCTATATGGGACAAGGGGCCAAAGGACGCATGTCAGGCCCCTTTGAGCTGATGTCATTTAATGGTCTGATTGATGATATTTCAATATGGGATGAAGCCAAAGCCCTGTCAGAAATACAGCAGTGGGCCCCGGAAAATAATCCTGACCTGGACATACCCTCATCCCGTTTCGCGGATGACTTACTCCGCCCTCGCTTCCACGGAATGCCCGCCGCCGGATGGACCAATGAATGTCATGGTATGTTCTACTCAGACGGACGCTACCATCTTTTCTTTCAGAAAAACGCTGACGGCCCGTATATGGCAAGGTTACACTGGGGTCATATTTCAAGTGAGAACCTCTATAAATGGCAGGAGGAGAAAATTGCGCTGGCTCCGGGCGAGTGGTATGATATCAAGGGCTGTTGGAGCGGTTGCGTATTTTCTGATGAGGTCATCACCGGAGGCAAGCCCGGTATTATATATACTGCCGTTGATTACACAAAGGCTATGATTGCCCAGGCTTCTCCCGTCTCTGACTATCTTAATAATTGGATAAAGAGTTCTGCCAATCCCATAATCAGCGGGCGCCCGGGTGGGTTGTCAGATGATTTCCGTGACCCCTACTTTTTCCGGAATGGAAATGAGGCTTATATAATTGTGGGCTCTTCCAAGAACGGCATAGGCACCACCACCCTGCACCGTTACAACCCCTTGTCAGGCATATGGAGCAACAACGGTGACCTTTTCTTCTCTGGTTCTTCTGCCGCTACTGACGGCACTTTCTGGGAAATGCCTAACATCACGCAGATGCCTGATGGCAAGTGGCTTTTTACAGCTACTCCTCTGGCAACAGCTCAGGGAGTACACACACTCTACTGGACCGGCAGTATTGCAGCTGACGGCAAATTTGTACCGGATGCCAACTCAAGGCAGCCGCGCATGGTGGAGATGAATTCCCGTGAAGGATTCGGACTCCTCTCTCCCACCATATACCGGCACAATGACAAGACCATAGTTCTGGGTATAGTTCCTGATAAACTTCCGGCTGTAACAAACTGGAAACTCGGCTGGGCCCACTGTTACTCACTGCCCCGTGAATGGTCACTTGATGATAAGGGCACACTGATTCAGAAACCTTATGCCGGCCTCACCGGACTGAGGACAGAAACAAGTTTCTCTAATGACTCATTTAACCTTGAAGGAACGCTCAGCCTTAATCCGGTAAGCGGACGCGCTGTGGAGATATGCGGCACATTTGAAGTCGGGACCTCTGAATTTGGATTCAACATCTTTAAATCGGCTGGTGCCAAGGGGGTAATCTCTTATAATCCCGCTTCCGGCGAACTTACTGCTGATTTCAGCGCCCTGCCCCGCCTTTCAAATGACAATGGCGTTTACGACGGCATATACCGTTGCCCTCTACCTGAAAAACCGTCTGTGGGAAGCGACATAAAAATCAACGTATTTGTGGATCATTCCATCATTGACATATTTGTTAATGACAAGTGGGCTACCTCCATCAGAGTTTTCCCCACTGAGAATGATGCAGACGGCGTTGAGGCCTTCTCTGTGGCAACTACAAAGGTAAAAGAATTGAAAGCCTGGAATCTTGATGAAAACTCAACAGGCGCAGGAATTGACGTGATACTGGCGGATAATAATACAAAAAACGCGCCCAACGTGGATGTTTATAATCTTCAGGGAGCAAAAGTACGCTGTAATGTCCCTGCTGAGGCTGCCACCAGTAATCTGCCCTCGGGGTTTTACATTGTCTGCAACCAAAAAGTTTTCGTGAAGTAAGCCCCCGGATTTACAAATTAGCGAGTGCATCCCCATAAGTTATCTTTTCACTTTAGGGATGCACTCTTTCTGTCAAACAGGCGCCCTACGTGCGCGGCACGCGTTGCATCATAAGCTCCTTGGCCTCTTTACCGCTTATCTTGTCTATTGTAATCTCAATTATTGCAACCACCTTCATAAAACGGTTAATCTCATCAGTAGGGTCAATGCCGGGACTATATTTGTCAGACAATGTTCTCAATGCTTTAATCTTATCATCCATATCATCCATTAAGCGTGCGTGCCCGAAGACAATTACACTACGGAAATATGTGGTAAACTCAGCCGGAACTATCTCACCCTTGTCAATTACACAGAGAGAAACCTTGGGATTGCGGACAATTGAATCTATCTTATGCCCCGCCACAGCAGAATGAACATAAATATGGTTTTCACCGTCATAAACGTAGTTCACCGGCACTGCATAAGGATAATCATTATCCCCGTCTACCGCAAGTACGCACTCCCGCCCACGGAGCAATATTTCTTTTGACTCAGCAAGGGGAAGCTCTTGCGTGAAACGTCTCATTTTTCTGTGCATCATGCCATTACCTTTAATCCTATTATTGACAATATCAGCGTGGTGATAAAAAATATACGCCAGAAAGTGGCCGGTTCATTAAAAAAAACAATACCTACTGTTACCGCACCTACGGCTCCAATTCCGGTCCAGACCGGATAAACTGTTCCCAACGGGAGCTTTTCAGCCGCCTTTGCCATTAACATCATGCTGGCCGCCAGGACCAGCAGAAAACCAATCCACCACAGAGCAAGCTCATGACCGGTAGCCGTCTTAGTCTTGCCAAGGCAGAATGTGAAGCCCACCTCCATGCATCCCGCCAGAATGAGAATTATCCAACTCATAAAGTTTGTAGCCTCTCTCGAGGGCTGCGGAAATATCCGGCGACTCCTTCCAAGGCCGCCCCAAAGTTAATAAAATATTTCCACCTGCTCCATTTCCCGTTCTTCCATTTGCTCATACATATACCTTTACACATCCAAACATACCAAGTAAAAACAAAACATGCTGTAACAGTGTAATATAGATATATACGATATTAGCATTCAGTAATTATTTCAAGCACATACACATACAGCCATGAAGAACAGAATTACAGATATATTGACGCATATTCGGACTATATTCCCCGGTATCACATTAGCAATCATATCTATGGCCATGATTATAATCCTTTCATCATGTGCAGGAGGAAGAGGCGGCATCAGACACCACTACAACAGCGCCTACGGTGATGGTGTTGTATATTATGAAGGCTATGACGGGTATCACGGCCACCACGACAATGGCTGGCATGGCAACAAGCCCAAGAAAAATAAACACAAAAAATCAAAAGCCAACAAAAAACACAACAAGCACAAACACC
>CAMWLS010000006.1 GCA_947175205.1 uncultured Porphyromonadaceae bacterium
ACTCGCGACCCTCAGCTTGGAAGGCTGATGCTCTATCAACTGAGCTACTTCCGCAGGAGCTTTCCGCAACTTCATGTTGCTTGCTTTGTGGGCGAAGATGGATTCGAACCACCGAAGGTATAAACCAGCAGATTTACAGTCTGCCCCATTTGGCCACTCTGGTATTCGCCCTCATGTTTCATCAGATTTGACCTGATAAGAACATCTTTATTTGAGCCTCTTGTCGGATTCGAACCAACGACCCCGAGATTACAAATCACGTGCTCTGGCCAACTGAGCTAAAGAGGCATTACTTTCAAGTTTCTCTTATCAACGAGCTACCTTTGTTTCTCGTTTGCGGTTGCAAAGTTAAGACAAGATTTTGAATCCACCAAATGTTTTTACTAAAAAAATTATTCCCTTTCTGCATTTTTAGACTATGTTATCATAGTTAAATTAAATTACTTCACCCTTGAATGGTGAGTGTCAGCTATTTAATTGCCATAAGCCCTGAAAGGGGCGGCTTTGCCTTTACCGTATATACCTCCCCAAGTTGCGCATCACTTATTCCCGCACACATCAGAATAGTCAGAAAGTATATGCTATTCCGCCTCTAAGAGCAAAAGGAGTTCCGGGTGTAAAACATATATCTGTTATAGGGTCCTTGTCTCCCGGAATAAAAGTTTCCGTGGCAAACTGCGCCTCACGCCATTTGCAGTTGAATAGATTTTCAATAGCCACTGAAAATGTAAATCCCTTCCATTTATATGAAGCATTAACATCCGTCACAAAATAACCACGCGCCGTAAGGCTATAATCCTCATCGGCAGGACGATTTGCCAGCCAGCGGCAATGAATGCCCGCACTTACACGATTATTATTATAAGTCACTCCTCCCAAAAATGTACTGGTGGGAGCCAGAGGAATATAGTTACTTCCGGAAGGCTCATCAATCATCCTGGCAAAACTATACGTATAATCTGCCTGCAAATAAAAATCCTTGAGGAACTCAAAGCGCACGCCAATATCCAACCCAAGACGCCTGCTTTTACCAGAAGGCTCCACTATGGCCTCATCGCCCACATAAACAAACTCCTGATTCTGATAAAGATACCACATTGCTGCATTTACCAATAGCGGTGCAACAGGCTTCCAGTGCATCCCAAGGTCCGCACCCCAGCTTTCAGGAATAACATTCTTACCGTCTCGCACCACTACCACCCGAGCATCATTTGTATGAAAACCACGACCACCTTTTAAATAAAACTGAAGAGACTCATCCGGTGTATAGACAATATTCAGCTTAGGGCTTACGAATGCCTGATTTACACCCGGATTTGTATATTTTTCAGCAGTTTTATCCGCATATGCAAATGTAAACCAGTCAAGACGTACAGCAGGGTTCACCGTCACCTTGTCACCCAGCGGAATCTCCAGACCTGCGTAACCAAACATATTACTCTGATCTATATCTCCTAAGCTATAAGTACCTATAATTTCGCGCTGACGGGCATGATAAAGTGCAATATCCATGACGCGGTCATATCTGAAGCCCACTCCGCAGCTCCATTTCCACGTCATGTCACCCAAATGAAAGTGGTGCGTAAAATCTGTATGACCTCCGGTAACAAGTCGCTTTTCACGCTGGTTTATCTCATCCCAATTCTCAGGGTCATTTAGCTGAAAAGTAAAATCTGAAAAAAGATTGAATGTATAATATGACACATAAAAGTCTGCATTTACAGAAGCTCCGCTGTTCATTAGAAGATGGTAGAGGAACTGTACATTTGTACGCGAGGTATTTCCTCCCTCACTCGCATCAAGAGACCCAAACCAACCAATATCTCCATTATCTACAGCCCGTTCCGGAATCTGCCCGGAGGCATCCCATGAACTATTAAAATGGCTCAGTATAACACTGAACCTGTTATTTTCACCCCAATGGGTAAACTTAGTCATGGCATTTATTCTCTTAAAATGTTGCGGCGAATCAAAGAAGCCGTTATCAGACAAAAAAGCGCCGGCAAGATACAGGCTCTCCTTTCTATTATTCAGGAAAGAAACTGACGTACGGTAGCGCTGATAACCATGCATTCCAAGTTCCACGCCAACTTCAGACGGCATACGGTCACGGGTCTTGAACGCTACATAACCTGCAGTAGCAAGGTCTCCCTTAGTCATATCATATAAGCCCTTATTGAAGTCAACAAAGTCCACCACCTCAGGCATAAGAAAATGAAGATCCGCATATCCCTGTCCATGCGCATGACTGACCATATTAACCGGCATACCGTCAACAGAAATATTTATATCAGTTCCGTGATCCAAATCAAACCCTCTGAGAAACATCTGCTCAGCTTTTCCACCTCCAGCATGCTGCGCTATAAACAGTCCGGGCACAGTTCGCAGCAGTTCCTGACTGGAGCGAACAGGATTCACGCTCAAATCAACCTTGTTCATTTCCGTAAGGTGATTACGATGATACACCACATTCAGGTCTGAAAGCCTTATGCGATGTACAGTATCCGGCATATAATACCCTGATGAGTCAGTATCTTCATGAGGTGAGGCCCAGGCAAAAAGAGCTGAGCCAAGAGTGAGTAAAAGTGTAATGCGACGCATAAAAAGAGTAACGAAATAAATAATATTAGACTTTAAACATTTAAACGTCCTTTTATCCGATATGGTTCAGTAGTCTGCAACTGATTCAACAAATACGCCATATGGTTTGAGCGTAAGAGATTTTTTCGTACCTTTGTACGGTTTTCCCGCCGCAACAGACCTCAGCAATGAGTGTCACCCCCAAGTTAGCACATTTGCAATAACTATACATTAATATATATGCGCGAGACACGACGCGCCGTCCTGGAGCTTGCAGACGGCACCCGATTTGAAGGGCGCTCCTTTGGCTACGAGGCTTCAACCTCAGGCGAAGTGGTTTTCAATACTGCTATGACCGGCTATCCCGAGAGCCTTACAGACCCCTCTTATGAAGGCCAGATTCTTGTGGCCACCTACCCTCTTGGTGGTAACTACGGAGTCCCCCCCACAACAGCTGATGGTGACAACAAAACCTTTATGTCTGAATTCCTGGAAAGTGACCGCATTCACTGCAGGGCACTCGTCCTTCAGGATTATTCTTGGCAACACAGCCACTGGCTTGCTGAAGAATCACTCAGTCAATGGCTGATAGACCAGAAAATTCCCGGAATATATGATGTTGACACCCGTGCCCTCACCAAGCATCTGCGCGAAAGCGGCTCCATGCTGGGCAAAATAATTATTGAAGGATGTCCGGAACCTGAGCTTTACGACCCTAATACAGAAAATCTTGTGGCCGCAACTTCAGAACCGGGCATTGTTGTATATACCCCTGCGGAAGATGGCAAATCTGTTGCACAGCAGGTACAACCTCAGGATATAGCATCTTATCCTTTTGACCCGGCACGTAAAGTTGTCGTGCTGGTGGACTGTGGCGTAAAACACAACATCATCCGCTGCCTGACACAGCGCGGAGTTACAGTGGTACGCGTGCCCTGGGATTTTGATTTCACAGAAATACCTTACGACGGCCTGTTCATTTCCAATGGTCCCGGGAATCCTGACTTTGCTGAAGAAACCGTAAAGAACTTGCGCAAAGCCATAGAGCTGGAACGCCCCATCTGCGGTATTTGCATGGGTAATCAGCTACTGGCTAAAGCAGCCGGAGCACAAACTTATAAGCTCAAGTACGGCCATCGCAGCCACAACCAGCCGGTGCGCCGCGCAGACACCAACACCTGTTTCATAACCTCACAGAATCACGGCTTTGCAGTAGACAATGACACTCTTCCCGCTGACTGGGAACCGCTGTTCATAAACATGAACGATGGTACCAATGAGGGCATACGCCACAAGAGCAAACCGTTCTTCTCCGCTCAGTTCCATCCGGAGGCTTCAAGCGGCCCTGAAGACACAACATTCCTCTTTGATGAATTTATCTGCATGCTGTAATCGCAAATAAGTATTTTATGGAGAATCTCAAGATAAAGAAGGTACTGCTCTTAGGCAGCGGTGCTCTAAAGATAGGAGAAGCAGGAGAATTTGACTATTCCGGCTCCCAGGCGTTGAAGGCCATGAAGGAAGAAGGCATTACTACAGTGCTGATAAACCCCAACATTGCCACAGTTCAGACCTCTGACGGTTTTGCTGATAAAATATACTTCCTGCCCGTAACACCGTACTTTGTTGAAAAAGTCATAGCCAAGGAACGTCCTGACGGTATTCTGCTGGCATTTGGCGGACAAACAGCCCTCAACTGCGGAGTGGAGCTATATCTCAAAGGTATACTGGAAAAGTACAACGTAGAAGTTCTGGGCACGCCGGTTCAGGCCATCATGGACACTGAGGACCGCGAACTCTTTGTTAAAAAGCTGGATGAAATAGACGTCAAGACCATAAAAAGTCAGGCCGTAGATAACATCAGCGATGCAAAAAAAGTGGCCGCAGAATTAGGTTATCCGGTCATTGTACGCGCCGCTTATGCCCTCGGTGGTCTTGGCAGTGGCTTCTGCGATAATGATGCAGAGCTAACCGCCTTATGCGAGAAAGCACTGTCATTCTCTCCCCAGGTGCTGGTGGAAAAATCCCTCAAAGGCTGGAAAGAGGTTGAATATGAGGTGGTACGTGATAAGTATGACAACTGTATCACCGTTTGTAATATGGAGAACTTTGACCCGCTGGGCATCCATACGGGAGAAAGTATTGTGGTGGCTCCGTCACAGACCCTGTCTAATGATGACTACCACTATCTGCGCTCCTTAGCCATAAAGATTATCCGTCATATAGGTATTGTGGGAGAATGTAACGTCCAGTATGCTTACGATCCAGCCTCCATGGATTATCGCGTCATTGAGGTCAATGCACGTCTGAGCCGCTCATCCGCACTGGCGTCAAAAGCCACCGGCTATCCCCTGGCCTTTGTAGCTGCCAAATTAGGCTTGGGCTATGGTCTCTTTGAACTTAAGAACTCCGTCACAAAGGACACAAGTGCGTTCTTTGAACCCGCGCTTGATTATATAGTGGTGAAGATTCCCCGCTGGGACCTTGGCAAGTTCCATGGTGTAAAACGTGAGATTGGCTCATCCATGAAATCTGTGGGAGAGGTCATGGCCATAGGCCGTACCTTTGAAGAGGCCATACAGAAAGGCCTGCGCATGATAGGCCAGGGTATGCACGGATTTGTGGAAAATAAGGAATTCAAGATTCCTGACATTGAAAAAGCACTCACTGAACCCACAGACAAACGCATTTTTGTAATTGCCGCTGCCATGAGCCACGGCTACAGCGTGGACCGTATTCATGAGCTAACCAAAATTGACCGCTGGTTCCTTTACAAGCTCCGCAACATAATTGATACAGCTGATGAACTGGCCACCTTTAACTCTCCGGAGGCCGTACCCGTGCCTCTGCTCAGACAGGCAAAACAGCAAGGCTTCAGCGACTTCCAGATTGCCCGTTCCATCTGGAAAGAAAACATGAAGGACACTGAGAAAGCAGTTCTGGAAATGCGTGCTTACCGCAAGAGCCTTGGAATTACACCGGTGGTGAAACAGATAGATACTCTGGCTGCGGAATACCCTGCCCAGACAAATTACCTGTATCTGACATATAACGGGACTGAGAATGACATTACTTATCTGCATGACCACCGCTCCATAGTGGTGCTGGGCTCCGGCGCTTACCGTATAGGCTCCTCTGTGGAATTTGACTGGTGCTCAGTAAATGCCCTGATGACTGTTAAGAAAGAAGGCTGGCGTTCAGTGATGATAAATTACAATCCTGAAACCGTGTCCACTGACTATGACATGTGTGACCGTCTCTACTTTGATGAGCTCACCTTTGAAAGAGTAATGGACATTCTGGATCTGGAGCAACCTCACGGAACCATTCTCTCCGTGGGCGGCCAGATACCCAATAACCTTGCCACAAGACTGGATGCTCAGGGCATAAATATACTTGGCACCTCAGCCTCAAGCATTGATAATGCAGAGGACCGCCACAAGTTCTCAGCCATGCTTGACCGCATAGGAGTGGACCAGCCCCGCTGGCGCGAGCTTAGCAGCCTGGAGGATATCAACAGCTTCATAGATGAAGTAGGTTTCCCGGTTCTGGTACGTCCCAGCTACGTACTGTCCGGCGCAGCAATGAACGTCTGCAGCAACCAGGAAGAACTTGTGAAATTCCTCCAGCTTGCCGCCAACGTTTCCAAACAGCACCCCGTGGTAGTTACTGAATTCATTCAGTATGCTAAGGAAATAGAAATGGATGCCGTGGCTCAGAATGGAGAAATAAAGGCGTACGCCATCTCAGAACACATAGAGTTTGCCGGTGTACACTCAGGTGATGCCACCATACAGTTCCCACCGCAGAAACTGTATGTGGAAACCATGCGCCGCATTAAGAAAGTGTCAGCCAAGATTGCTGCCGCACTTAACATCTCAGGTCCGTTCAACATTCAGTTCCTTGCCAAGGACAATGATATCAAGGTGATAGAATGTAATCTCCGCGCATCACGTAGTTTCCCCTTTGTTTCCAAGGTTCTGAAAATTAATTTCATAGATCTGGCTACTCGCATAATGCTGGGTCTCCCTGTTGAGAAACCCTCAAAGAGTGCATTTGACCTTGATTATGTAGGCATAAAAGCCTCGCAGTTCTCATTCTCACGTCTCCAGGGAGCTGACCCCGTATTAGGTGTGGACATGTCTTCTACCGGAGAGGTGGGCTGCATAGGCACAGATACCTCAGACGCCATCCTCAAAGCCATGCTCTCCGTGGGCCTGCATGTTCCTGAGAAAGCCGTGCTGCTTAGCACCGGGTCAGCAAAACAGAAGACTGAAATGCTGGATGCCGCACATCTGCTGCATAACCATGGATATACCATCTACGCCACAGACGGAACTCATCGCTTCCTCAATGAGAACGGTATTCCCGCCCTGCGCGCTTACTGGCCCACAGAGCCTGACAAGCAGCCACAGGCCTTACAGCTTCTGCATGACAAGACAGTGGATCTTGTGGTAAATATTCCCAAGAACCTCTCAACTGCGGAACTCAGTAACGGCTACAAGATTCGCCGCGCGGCTATAGACCTTAATGTTCCTCTGCTAACTAATGCACGTCTGGCCTCAGCCTTTATCCGCGCCTTTACATCACTGCCGCTGGATAAGATAGAAATCCGCTCCTGGGAAGAATACAAATAACCTAATCTTTATTCCATTTTTATGAAGTACTCTAAACTTTTCACCGCAGCACTGTGCATCCTGACAGCTACAGGTGTTCAGGCCGCCCGGCATTACGACACCGTTCCGGGTGACCCTCTGCACACAAAGATTTATACTCTGCCTAACGGCCTTAAGGTCTTTATGAGTGTAAACAAGGACCGCCCCCGTATCCAGGCTAATATTGCCGTACGTGTAGGTGGCAAAAATGACCCTGCTGAGACCACCGGTCTGGCTCATTACTTTGAGCATCTGATGTTCAAGGGAACAGAGACCTTTGGTACACAGGATTATGCAGCTGAAAAACCCATGCTGGACTCCATTGAGTCACTTTTTGAAACTTACCGCCACACCACTGACAGCCTTGAGCGCGCTAACATTTACCGTGCTATAGACTCCATCAGCTACCAGGCATCTCTCATAGCCATTCCTAATGAGTATGACAAGCTCATGGGAGCCATTGGCGCCACCGGCACAAATGCTTACACGAGCTATGATGTCACCTGTTTTGTGGAGAACATTCCCTCAAACCAGATAGAGAACTGGGCCAAAATTCAGAGTGACCGCTTCATCCACCCCGTTCTGCGTGGTTTCCACACTGAATTAGAGACCATCTACGAGGAAAAGAACATGTCTCTGACCTCAGACGGCCGTAAGATGCTTGAAGCACTGCTCTCTACCCTGTACCCAAATCATCCCTATGGACGCCAGACCGTCCTGGGAACACAGGAGCATCTGAAAAACCCTTCAATTACCAACGTTAAGAACTACCATAAGCAGTGGTACGTGCCCAACAACATGGCCATCTGCCTTTCAGGTGATTTTGACCCTGACCAGATGGTGGACATCATAGAGAAATATTTCTCAGAGATGAAGCCCAACCCCAACCTGCCTGTTCTTACCTATGATGCAGAGACTCCTCTGACAGAGCCGGTAAAGAAAGACATATACGGAAAAGAAGCAGAATTCCTGTATCTGGTATGGCGTGCACCGGGTGCATCTCACGAAGACTCCAGAATACTTGATGTGCTGGGTGATGTGCTCTCAAACCGCTCCACAGGCCTGATTGACGTGGACGTCAATCTGCCGCAGAAGACCTTGTATTCCGGCGCCGTTGTAATGAGCAATGCTGATTACGGAGCACTCATCCTCATGGGTTATCCCAAAGAGGGACAGTCCATGGACGAGGTACGCGATATCCTCCTGCAGGAACTCCAGAAACTGTGTGACGGTGATTTTGACGCTAATCTCATCCCCGCCATTGTTGCCAACAACAGACTCAGCCGCCAGAAAGCCATTGAAGATAACGATGCCCGTGTAAGTATGTATGTTAACTCCTTTATAAATGGAATTCCCTGGGCAGAAGAGGTTGAGAATATTGCCAAAGAAGATAAGATTACCAAGGAAGATGTTGTACGGGTTGCCAATAAATATTTTGGCCAAAATAACTATGCCGCCCTTTACAAGCATCAGGGTGAGGACAAGAACGAGCTCAAGATTGCCAAGCCCCAGCTTACCCCCATTGCTACTAACCGTGACAAGGCCAGCGCCTTCCTGACAGAAATACAGAACTCAGAGGTTACTCCCATTGAGCCTGTATTTGTGGATTATGAGCGTGACCTCCGCTTTACCAAAACCCGCACCGGTGTACCTGTAATTTACACCCATAACAGCACCAATGACATCTTCCGCCTTACATACGTATATAATGTAGGCGTTGATCATGACCAGCGTTATAATCTTGGAGGTGCCCTGTTGGAGCTGGCAGGTTTAAAGGATATGTCTCCTGAACAGGTTAAGAACGAGTTTTATAAGATGGCTTGTGACTTTTACGTTACAGTTGGCAGCGAACGCTCATATGTCACCATCACCGGCCTTGCTGAGAATATGGACCGCGCTGTGGAACTTTATGAGTCACTTATCAGCAATCCCGTTCTTGATGAAGACGCATACACAAAGTACGTTGACCGTATAGAAAAATCTCAGAATAATGCCAAGGCTTCTCAGGGTGAGAACTTCAGCCGCGTGGTTGCGTACAGCAGATACGGCGCTCACAATCCCTATACTGATGACCTGAAAATAGAGCAGCTCCGCGCCATGAACTCCAAGGAATTCCTGGATGCCATAAAAGACATGCGCAATTATGAACATGATATTATCTATTACGGTCCGGCCTCAGAGAAGGATGTACTTAAGCTCCTGAATAAGAAGCATTACGCAGCCAAGAAGCCCCTTACGGTTCCCAATAAGGCTGACAAGTATCCCACCGCGCAGCCCACAGAGACCATAGTCTTTGTTGCGCCTTATGATGCCAAGCAGCTTTACATGAGTATGATTGCTAACCGCGGAGAAAAATATAATCCTGAACTCCAGCCTGTAATTTCCATGTATAATGAATACTTTGGCGGCAATATGAGCGGCATTGTATTCCAGGAAATGCGTGAAAGCCGTTCACTGGCGTACAGCGCCGGTGCGGGTATGTCAAATCCCTCTAAGGCAGACCGTCCCTACGTTTACATTACTCGTATTGCAACCCAGAACGATAAGCTCATGGATGCCATTGACGCCTTCAACGAGATTATTGATGATATGCCTCAGAGTCAGGCAGCCTTTGACCTGGCCAAGAAAGGTCTTGACCAGCAGCTGCGCACTTCACGCACCATCAAGGACGGTATAGCCTGGTCATACCTGAATTCACGTGACCTCGGCCGCAAGGAACCCGCTAATAAGGCTCTGTTTGAGGCTCTTCCGGGACTTACCCTTGAAGACATCACCAGATACCAGCAGGAGCACATAAAAGGTAACACTTACTATTATGCCATCCTCGGCAATATTGAAGACCTTGACATGGATGCCCTTAACAAGCTGGGTAAGGTGGTAATTCTCACCACTGAAGATATCTTCGGATACTAAGCAATAGAAAATACACCGCAAAAAAGAAGACGCCGGAATCCCGAGCGTCTTCTTTTTGTGTCCTGATACCGCCAAGCAGTCCGGCATTCCCTCTACCTCACCTTATAGCTGTCCACGGTAATTTTTACCTTGAAAGGTGTGGCGGCACGCCGAGTCCTGGGAACATCTGAAAGATAGTAATAAAACACCCCTTGCGTATCAAAAGACGGAATCTGGACACGTCTGGTCTCTCCCACAGGCAAATCCAGCGTCAGTGAATGTTGCGCCTTGTGCAGCATGCGCCCGTCAGTATCAAGATATGTTACCGTAATTGTAACCTCATGGACACATTCACTGCCTGTATTAGTAATGAAGAATGACTCTTTCCTGGCATTAAGCAGTTTGTCAAAACCACTGACCACAAGCTCTCCGGCAGCCGGAATCAGACACTGGACAGTATCAGCTTCTGCCTCCTTAGCCAAGGAAGCCCTGATATGCTCTGCCTTTACGGGCTGCCTTCCTCTAACGCGTCTTGCATACACTGTGAAGCCGCCTAAAAGCACCAGTACTACTATGGTAACAAATCTCATAAATTCATAAACTGAGGTGCAGCATAAGGGTAAAGTCTGTGTAATCCGTCAATATTGGCAGGCCGTGTTTTGCCACCAAGCACAGAAACACGAAAGATATAGGGAATCCAGCGCCAGAGTGCAAAACGGGCATTCTTCCTATAAGGCTCTATGGTAAAGTGCCCGTCTCCGCTCACGTTTAAGATGAAATATTTCTTGCCGCGGACATGATTCAAGGGATCGGAATACATCCAGGCATCATAACGCGCCGCCGTACCGCCGGCAATAACTTCTCCCAGCACAGTGCCCGGCGAGACTGCGGCATCCCACACAGAAAGCGCCCGAATGGTGTATACTCCTTCTCTGTCACTTTCAGTAATTGAGACCACACTGTTCCCGGGAGAGAATGACCATATACCCTCTGGCATCTGAACCGGAGTTGTATCAAACTTCTCCAGCAAGTCTGCCGCAGTAAGCGTCCCGCGTCCGGAAGACGCAACGGTACCGCACATCAGCGCTATGACAAAGAAAATTACACAGCGCATCAGATACTGCTGAACTTATACGCAAAACCTATGGAGAGTACTTCCTTCAACTGAAGCTTATGCCAGTTTGTGTCCTGAATACGCGGAGTGGAGGAGTCATAACGCGCGTGGGCGTACACCTGAGTAGTAAGAAAGCGGTTTATATCAAAAATAAGTGTGTTCTCCCAGTCCACTTCCACCCGGGAATAATCCGTGAAGGCAAAAAGGCGTGAAAGCAGCTGGATGTTATAGCAAATCTTCCATGTCAGCTTAAATTCCGCGCTGCTACCAAACTTATGCATGGTCTTGCTCCCCTCTGCTATGCCGTACTGAAGCGGGTCCACATAGCGGTTTATACAGGTCTTCAAATTATAGGACAGCGGTGCAATAGACATATTGAAGTCCACGGTCTTGCGCGGATTGGTATAGCTGTATGTCATACCCAAACCGGCATTAAGTTCTGACGGAGAAAGGAAAGCTGACCGGCGAATACGGCTATTGGTGTTATAAGAGTTTATCAGCTGCGTCTTGAAAAGCGCATTCACAGAGTAGTACCACCTTCTGGCAGCCTTGACACCAAAAGTACTGGTTATCTGAAGCAGGTCCTCTGATACGTTATATCTGTGAATGGAATCATCAGGTGAACTGTTCAGACCCACTTTATACTGCGCTGTGGTCTCAAACATGAGATTCGGGTGGTACTCCTTATTTAGCTTTACATCATAGTAAATCTGACCCAGAACATTAAGATTATTGTTACCGCCCTGATACCAGTTGGGAGATATATAAGCCTGTGAGAACTGCAGCGAAACATTAAACACCCTTATCCAGTGACGTTTCTTGATGGTCATGGGCATAAGCTCAGCCTGCGCCACAGGGTCCAGTTTTACCGGCTGTACAGCCACGGTATAATCACGCGGATCTATAATGACCTCATAAGCCCTTGGCGCTTCCGGCAGCATGGCATAATTATATTTTACCAGTTCAGGATGTTTAAAAAAGAGCGAGTGCCTTAGATAACGCACACTTTCCTCAACAGAGGCAGCATCTTCCAGCCATTTAAGGGAGGCATCACCGGAATACTGTGACTTGGTCAGATCCACCTTGTCCGGAAACTCATAATGGTCAAAGACTGCCGGGCGGAAGAACCATGAGGGCAATATTCTTTCCGGCCCCTGAACATCAGGAGATGCTGTGTTGTCCTCCAGCACATCCACCATATCCTCAGTAATAGATGACACAGTGTCAGCATTCAGTAATGAAGACGGATCAAAGAATATATCCTGGGCATGCAGATACTTTACTCCTGCAAAGAAAACACACATGCATGTCAGCACTACTTTTAAAACAGATTTCTTCATACTATATCAGGGCTTAATAGCGGTATAAATGGTACAGACTCCAAAAGTCAAAGGACGGGCCTTACACTCCATGAAGCCTACTTCCTCCATGAGACTGAGCATATTGTGACCTTGTGGGACAGCAGCTATACTTTCCGGCAGGTATGAGTATGCGCGGGTGTCTCTGGAGAAAAGTCTTCCCATACGGGGAATTATATGACGGGTATAAAAGCGGTATAACGGACCGGTCAGTTTACCGCGGGGAGTGGAGAGCTCCACAACGCACAACATTCCTCCCGGGCGTAGTATGCGCAGCATCTGGGCATAGCCTTCCTTCAGATGTTCAAGATTCCTCACACCATAAGCAATGGTGACAGCATCAGCAACAGCATCAGGCATATTAAGCTTTAGAATATCTCCCGTCTCCAGACTTATACGTTTCTCAAGTCCGTGACGTTTAACCTTCTCACGGCCTTTTTTCACCATGTTTTCTGAGAGGTCTATTCCTGTTATTCTGCTGTGCGGCATAGCCTTGGCCATGGCAACGGCCACATCAGCCGTTCCCGTGGCAAGGTCCACTATTACCTCCGGTCCAAAAGCCTTCAACAGCTTTACAGCCTTACCCAGCCATAGCTTATGCAGTCCCATGGTCATGGCTCCGTTCATAAAGTCGTATGCAGGAGCTATGTTATCAAACATCTCCTGAACCTGCTCCGTCTTGGCTCTGTCGTCTTCTGTATAAGGCTTGATTTTCTCCGCCTTTATATCCATGAGTATGTCAGCGTTTTTCAGCCCTTGAGGGTTGAAAGGCAGTCCAGTACATTGGTTTCTATACGACGCACAAGGTCTGTTTCAGGTGCAGGCACAAACTTCTCACCTGTAATGCGCTCATAAAGTTCAATATAACGTTCTGAGATACTGCGGCATACTTCCGGAGTCATTTCAGGCACTTTCTGGCCTTCCTTACCCATGAAGCCGTTGTCCATAAGCCACTGGCGTACAAACTCCTTGCTCAGTTGACGCTGAGGTTCTCCCTTTTCAAAACGCTCCTCATATCCCTCAGCATAGAAATAACGTGATGAGTCAGGAGTATGAATTTCATCTATCAGGATAACGCGGTCAGCAAGCTTGCCAAACTCATACTTGGTATCCACCAGTATCAGACCCTTGTCAGCAGCCATTTTTGTTCCTATCTCAAACAGAGTGCGTGTATAACGCTCCATAACTTCATAATCTTCAGCGCTGACTATTCCGCGGGCAATGATTTCTTCCTTGGAGATATTCTCATCATGACCTGCGTCTGCCTTTGTAGTGGGCGTAATGATGGGAGTTTCAAAACGCTGATTCTCCTTCATCCCTTCCGGAAGTCGGACTCCGCAAATCTCTCTGGCACCGGCTGCATACTCACGCCATGCGCTTCCTGTAAGGTATCCTCTGATAATCATTTCCACCTTAAAGCCCTCGCAGCGGCTGCCGACAGTAACCATAGGGTCAGGAGTGGCAAGTTTCCAGTTAGGCACAGCGTGAGCGGTGGCGTCCAGGAACTTGGATGCTATCTGGTTAAGCACCTGGCCCTTATAAGGAATACCCTCCGGGAGAATAACATCAAAGGCTGATATACGGTCAGTGGCCACCATCACAAGGGTGGTATCATTTATATCATACACATCGCGTACCTTTCCGTGATATACGCCTGTCTGTCCGGGGAAATTAAAGTCAGTGCGTGTAAGAGTATGCTCCATAATTTAAGTGATAATGAATGGTTATAATTGTAATTTTTATTGTTCTTTAGCTTGTTCAGGCGTATGGTCCTGATGATGTTTCACATGGCTCTCAGCTGGCTTCTGTTCATCATCATACTTCTCATACGCATCCACAATGCGCTGTACCAGCTGATGGCGCACAATATCTTTTTTGCCGAATTCAATCTTTCCTATACCCTGAACATCCTTCAGCACCTTAAGCGCCTGAATCAGACCTGATGAGGTGCTTCGCGGCAGGTCAATCTGGGTAACGTCTCCGGTGATAATCATCTTAGCGTTCATTCCCAGACGGGTAAGGAACATCTTCAGCTGATGGGGAGTGGTGTTCTGGGCCTCATCCAGCACTATTATGGCATCATTAAGCGTACGTCCACGCATGAAAGCCAGTGGTGCTATCTGAATCACCTTATTTTCCATATACTCCTTCAGCTTCACTGCAGGAATCATGTCTTCCAGTGCATCATACAGCGGCTGTAGATATGGGTCTATCTTATCTTTCATGTCTCCGGGCAGGAAGCCTAATTTCTCTCCGGCCTCCACAGCGGGACGTGACAGTATAATCTTGCGGACCTCCCTATTTTTAAGTGCCCTCACTGCCAGCGCTATGGCAACATAAGTCTTTCCGGTACCGGCAGGCCCCAGGGCAAAGGTAAGGTCATTCTTTGCCACGGCCTCCACCATCTTCTGCTGGTTAGGAGTTCTACCGGTAATGGGCTTACCGTTGATACCGTATATTATGACATCATCGCGCTTGATTTCATGAGGAGCCTCACCTTTCACTATGTCCAGGATTATATCCTCATTCAGGCTGTTGCGGTGCTCTGCGTATGCCTCAAGTTCTTTCAGCTTACGCTCAAACTCAGCTGTCTCGCTGTCTTCACCTATAACTTTTATGACAGAGCCACGGGCGGTTATGCGCAGTTTGGGGAACAGATTGCGAATAAGCTGCATGTTTGCGTTATTGACTCCGTAAAATATTATGGGGTCAACCTTGTCTATTATAATTATTCGCTCTATCATACGCTTAGTTTTTAAGGTTCAGTAATATCGGCTGAAAGAGTACCGTCTTCATCATATTTCTGATACAGAAGATCATTATACGGGAAGCGTGACAGATGTATCTCCTTAGCTTTCTCATAAATCTTCTGTTTCAGGGCATCTATATTTATTCCTTCTTTAGCGGAGATAAACACACAGTTATCACCCATACGGGCCATCCAGGTGCGTTTAAGGTCCTCCAGAGACATATTCTCCCTCTTTGCGGGAGAAAGGTCATCGCTATCACGCGGAGTGTATGTGAAGGCATCAATCTTGTTGAATACCATAATCATGGGCTTGTCAGCACCGTCACACACCTCACGCAGCGTGCGGTCCACCACCTCTATCTGTTCTTCAAAATTTGGATGTGATATGTCCACAACATGCACCAGTAAGTCAGCATCGCGCACCTCATCCAGTGTACTTTTGAAAGAGTCCACCAGATGCGTGGGTAGCTTACGGATAAATCCTACGGTATCTGTCAGGAGAATGGGAAGATTGTCTATGGTTACTTTCCTTACCGTGGTATCCAGTGTGGCAAAGAGCTTATTTTCAGCAAATACATCACTCTTGCTCAACAGATTCATGATGGTGGATTTACCCACATTGGTATATCCCACAAGAGCCACACGCGTTAATTTACCACGGTTCTTTCTCTGTATGGATTTCTGCTTGTCAATGGCTGCCAGTTCCTGTTTAAGACGCGATATCTTATCCAGAATTATACGGCGGTCAGTTTCTATCTGTGTCTCACCGGGACCACGCATGCCTATACCGCCACGCTGGCGCTCCAGGTGTGTCCACATGCGGGTAAGACGGGGAAGAAGATACTGGTATTGCGCAAGCTCAACCTGAGTTTTTGCATTTGCTGTCTGAGCACGTTTGGCAAAGATATCCAGAATCAGGGAGGTACGGTCCAGAATCTTAACTTTCAGTTCCCGCTCTATATTCATCACCTGCTTGGTGGAGAGGTCATCATCAAAAATCACCAGTCCTATATCGTCATTCTCAATATAGTCTCTTATCTCCTCCAGTTTACCCTTGCCCACAAAAGTACGCGGATTGGGGTATTCCATCTTCTGTATGAAGCGTTTCACAGTGACGGCTCCGGCAGTATCAGCCAGAAAGGCCAGCTCGTCCAGATACTCGTTAACCTTGGCTTCATTCTGCCGCGGAGTCACCAGGCCCACCAGAACGGTACGCTCAGTTGTCTGCTCGCTTATTACTAAATCCTTCATCAATTAAATGGCAGCCGTACTTGGCGCAAATTTTTATGCAAAGTTAATATACTTTTACATAAATAACAACCGTACAGCGCAAGTAGTTCCCGCACTCGGCATAACAACAGCAAAAAGTAATTACTTTGCCTTCCGCAAGGAGTAACGGAACTGCAGACCGGCACCGGGTCTGTTTTCAACAATAATGGTTCCACCGTGAGCTATCACAGTACTCTGGACTATGGGCAAGCCCAGTCCGGTACCACCGGCCTTGCGCGCCCTACCTGAATCCACGCGGTAAAATCTGTCAAACAGGTGAGGAAGATGCTGGTCTTCCACACCCTTGCCGTCATCGTAGAACACAAAGGTATATGAGTTCTCATCCTCACTCTCAAGTTTAACATAGCATTGTGTGCCCTTGGAGTAAGCGGCAGCGTTCTTGGCCAGGTTTATCAGCATACCTGTGAGTAAATTATAGTTACCCATAATCTCACAGTTAAAGGGAATATCATAGAAAAATTCCATGCTTCCCAATGCTCCTGACTCATTGAGGTCAGATGAAACGGTATACACCAGGTCATGATAATCCAGCGGCTCTGTGGAAATTGAGCCCTCGCCTTCTTCAAGACGGGTTATGGCCGCCACGTCCGCAATCAGGGTTACCAGACGCGTAACATGCTCCTGAGCTTTCCTCAGGAAATGATTACGGGAGTCTGCATCCATATCAGGATTTTCAACTATAGTGTCAATATAACCTTTGATTACTCCAATGGGAGTCTTCAGCTCATGATTTATATTGTTGGTGAGCTGTCGTTTAACTCGCGCTTTCTCCTCTATGGCATTCATAGCCACTGTATGCTCCCGGCGCACTTTGGCAGCAGCCTGGGTATGAGCCTTGTATATACTAACTATCTGGCGCGAGATGTCTCCCAATTCATCCTTTGAATAATTCTCATCAGGGATAAAATTGGGATCATTTGCCGCATTATGGGCAAAATCACGCAGATAATGTATGTTACGACCGAAATGACGTGAAGCAATCAGTGATACAACGGTCATCACCACAGCAAACACCAGCATAGACACAAGGAAGGTATTGTTGAGAGCGTTAACTGCAATGGATATATCCTCATTGAAAGGCTGGACGGTGTATACTTTCAGTTTCTGACCCCGCTCATTATATGCACTGTCAGCCTGATAGAAAAAATTAGAAATGCTACTGTTGTTGGCCCTAAGCTCTTCAAGAGTCTCCACGCCCGGAGTCATAGTAACGCCGGAAGCCTGCTTAACCTCTCCACTGTCCAGCTTAACCTGCTCACCCACATTGTAGTATAGCTCATCATTTATATACGCAGAGATGCGTACATCCTCATAGCGCTCATCCTCCCGGTAATAGCGGGCAATGAACTCCATGAATGGCTTTGGGTTAATGTCACTCTTAAAGGCGTTAACAATGCGTGAGTTAATTAGTGCCAGCTGCTGCCGCATGGCCTCCTCGCGCATCTGACGCTGCTGATACACCTGCCAGGTGACCATAGCAATAATGGCCACCCACAGAGAGACAGTCAGTGGAATAAATATCCGCCAGGTATAACTAATGTGTTTCTTTAAAGCCATATCCAAAACCGGGGCGGGTGATGATATTGGCTCCGTAATCGCCAATCTTACCGCGCAGACGTGTCAGGTTAGTGTCAATGGCGCGCGTGGTTACAACACGGTCATCTCCCCACACCTTGGTTATGATTTCTTCACGTGAATAAATACGGTTCCTATGAGTAAGGAAGAACGTAAGAATATCAAACTCCGTAGGTGTCAGAGCCAGCTCTTCTCCGTTAAGATAGCATATCTTCTGATTGGGGTCAATACGCAGACCACGGTACGTAATGTCAGGCTCCATATAGTCAGGCAGCTCTCCTCCGGGAACAGCGGCGGCGGCGGCGCGCTCAGCACGGCGTAACACGGCACGCACGCGGGCTACAACCTCACTTATAACAAATGGCTTGGTGACATAGTCATCTGCTCCTATATTAAGACCGTTTACTTTATCATCCTCATCACCAAGAGCACTGCAGAATATTATGGGCTTATTCTCAAGAGCCGGTATGGACCTCACTCTCTCAGCAAAGTCAAATCCACTGAGCTCACCCATCATTATATCACATAAAAATAAGTCATATTGATCCAGATTAAGCTCCAGCGCCTCTTCAGCACTATAGGCAGTATCCACCTGGAATCCCTCTTTTATAAGGTTAAACTGAAGAATCTCGCAGAGTGACTCTTCATCATCTATTACTAAAATTTTGGCTTTCATACGTGAATTACTGATTTCGTGGATAAAATTAGTACTTTTTAGTAAATTAACTATGTTAATAAAGGTTAACAAAAGCCATCTTAACAAACTTTTATCTGAATTGTAACGTTTTTGAAATACAACACCGCCAAGGCGGAGAACTTTCATAAAACAGTTAAAGATAAAAAGATTAAAGTACTGAGCGGCGGCCGGGAGGTTGCCGCTCAGTGCATTTAGAGCAGCTCTCTTCCCAAGTCTCAGTTCCACAGCATTTGTCATCATGAAGCCAGCCCTCATGGCTTCACCAAAGGGAAAGCTCCCGTAACCACCGCGGCTGTATCCAGCACAAAAACAGCTTCCACACCAGCAAGGGAGTCTATCATCTTGCGCGCATCTGCATACGGCATGGCCATGCAGGCTGTGGCAAGAGCGTCAGCAGTGGCGCAATCCGGCGCTGTAACGGTTACGGCCATAGTATTTGTCACCACCGGGAAACCAGTCACTGGACTTATGGTGTGCCCGTAACTCACACCGGAGCTATCTTTGAGTACGCGCCTATAATTTCCTGATGAGGCCATACACAGAGAGTCTGCGGACGCAATCAGAACTTTATCCTGTTCACCCGGTGTCTCCACCATGACACGCCATTTTTGTCCGTCAGGATTATTTCCTGCACATGCCAGTTCTCCCCCTATTTCCACCATATAATTACTGACGCCGTTACGCCTGAGCATGCGTGCTATGCAGTCCACGGCATATCCCTTTGCGACTGCTGAAAAATCCAGCTTCATCCCTTGAGGTATAATTACAGTCCGGTCTGACACAACACAGCGCTGTATGCCGCAATTACGTAAAGCCATTCTAACCTGCACGCTGTCAGGAAGAATATTACCCTTTTCGGGACCGAAACCCCACAAATTCACCAGTTCACCCACTGACGGATCAAACGCTCCCCTACTGTCCCTGTTTACTTTCTGAGACAGCAACAACACCTCAGCAAGCATCTTGTCTGGAGCACAGTAACCTTGTTTATTAAGAAGGCTCAAACTACTCTGAGCATTAAAGAAGGAAAGAGAGCTTCCAACACTGTCAAGCAATACTTTCACAGAGTCTGCCAGATGCTCAGACCCCTTGTATGTGACGTTATAATCTGTACCCCATACTTTCCCACTGGTATATAAATAATCATAATTAGCCCCGCTACAACTTGCAAGAAAGAACAAAAACATGTAACTTAGCACACAATGATGTAATACATCCCTTAAACCACTGATTTTCATAACGCAAAGATATAAAAATATACTGAAAGATGAAGAGTTATGTATTTTTGGCCACAGGCTTTGAAGAGATAGAGGCAGTAACACCGGTGGATGTCCTCAGACGTGCCGGAATGGAAGTTGTCACTGTGTCAGTAAGCACTGACTGTCATGTGTGCGGAGCGCACGGCGTTACCTATGTTGCAGACACCACTATGTCTGAGACTGACTTCTCTGACGCGCAATGGCTGATTTTACCGGGTGGATTGCCCGGAGCTACCAATCTCTATGACACTCCTGCACTGCGCGAGCTCTTGGTGAATCACGCCGCCGCGGGGGGCCACGTAGCAGCAATCTGCGCTTCACCGGCGGTGGTACTGGCTCCCCTGGGTCTCCTGAACGGCAAGGCTGCCACAGCCTATCCCGGTTTTGAAGATGCACTCAAGGCTCACGGAGCGGATGCCCGCCAGTCTCAGGCTGTAGTGGCTGACAACATCATCACCGGTAACGGTCCGGCTTCATCACTGCCCTTTGCACTTGCTATTGTAGCTGCCTCATGCGGTATGGAAAAAGCACGCGAGGTGGCCTCAGGTATGCTCTATAACCTTTAATCCACCACGGCGCGTTGCTGACCATACACAAGGCCTCCGCCGGCTCCGGAAAGACTTATCAGCTGGCACTTAACTACATCCGTACCCTTCTGGGAGTTCCTCAGGAGGGTGCGGACCGCTGGTGCCTTAACCTTCCGGAACTGGCTCCGGGAGGGTACAGACGTCCTGACCGTCACTCTCATATCCTGGCCATTACTTTTACAAATAAGGCCACCGGCGAGATGAAAGAGCGTATCATCTCAGAACTTGATGCCCTGCGCCACATCCCCCCCGCGGGTGAGAAGGACGCCTCCAAATATGCGGGCACGCTGATGAAGGATTTCGGCTGCACACGCTCACAACTTGCACAGGCCGCTGACCTGGCCCTAACGGAACTTCTTCTGGGCTTTTCCTCTTTTAACGTCAGTACCATTGACTCATTCTTTCAGCGCGTGCTCAGAACATTTGCGCGTGAAGTGGAGCGTCAGGGCGATTACGGGGTTGAGCTGGATGATAATTACGCGGCTGCCGTTGGCGTGGACATGATGTTCAAGGACCTCAACCTTACCCCGGCTGACAAGAAAGATGCTGCAAGACATGGCAAAATAATACGGTGGATAGAAAATTTCTCTCTGGAACAGCTGCGTAAAGGCAAAAGCTTCAACCTCTTCAACAGCCGCTCCAGCATCACTGAGGCACTGCGTAAGGCTGTGGCTACCGCCATGAACGAGCAGTATAAGAAACATGCACCCGCCATGACAGAGTACCTTGAAGCTGATAACGGCACCCTCCCCGGACGCTATGTACTGGCTCTGAGACAGTATGCGCAGAGACTCACTGATTCCCTGGCTCCACGAGTCAGAGAGATTCTTCAGTCACTGGATGCCGAGGGGTATACCCCTGCTGTCTTCCCGTCTTCATTGGGGAAAAACCTTGACGCCATTGCAGCCGGTAAGTATGAAATACCGTCCAAGACGCCAAAATACATCATGTCCTTCCTAAACCCATCAGAGGCATCTGAGATGGATATGGTGACCAAAAAGGAACTCAGGAAGCTGCCGGGAAGCAAGGAACTTGACTACCCCACCCACTCCGTGCAGCTCATGAGCTCCCTGCTTCAGGATTACGTGAAGATGAGAAACACGCTCAGGTCTCTGGAAACGCTCGTTAAAAGTACCGGTAATCTGGAATTCCTGGGCTTTGTATTCCATTACATACATCGTTTCCGTAAGGAAAACAACCTCATTCTTCTTTCTGACACTAATGAGCTTCTGGGAAGTATAATAAGCGAGAGTGACACTCCCTTCATCTATGAACGCCTGGGGGTTATCCTGGAGCATTTCATGATAGATGAGTTTCAGGACACGTCAGAACTTCAGTGGCGCAATCTCCGGCCACTCCTTTCCAACAGCCTGAGCCAGCAGCGCAGCAATCTCATAATAGGCGATGTCAAACAGGCCATATACCGTTTTCGCAACAGCGACAGCTCCATGCTCCACAGCACAGTGGCTCAGGAAGACTTTCCGGGACAGACCATAGAGCTTGGGCAGGCACCGGGAGAAAATACCAACTACCGCTCAGCCCACCGGGTGGTACGCTTCAACAACACCCTTTTCAGCCGTCTGGCAGCCATGCTTGACGTCAAGGGTTATGAGGGTATAATTCAGACACTTCCACCCTCCACCGCTGACATTAAAGGCTATGTATCCGTTAAGGAAACTGAGGATGAGCAAAGTTCGTTCAAAGCACTTGCCGCAGCCATTCTGGACGCTCACAGCCGCGGCGTGGCATGGAAAGACATGGCCATACTGGTCAGACGCCGTAAGGAAGCTAATGCCATTGTAAGCGCGTTTCAGGATGAATACCCGCAGATTCCCATCCTCTCTGATGAATCCCTGTTGCTCCAGAGCGCCACATCCGTCCAGCTCATAGTGAGCATACTGCGTCTGCTGGACCAGAGTCATATTAAAAGCAACCGCAAAACCAATTCTGAAAAGCGCTATGCCACGCGCGGTCAGGTGGTTCTCATGCAGTGCCGCTACGGATACTACGTGACCCAGGGAATGTCTCCTGAACAAGCTCTAAAAAAGGCGCTGGACGGCATAGACCGCCCGGATGAGGCTATAGATAAAATGCTGGACTCCGTGCGCTGCAATGGCCTCAACGGCATCAGCGCCACCGTGGAAGCCATCATTGACAAGGTAATGAGCCCTAAGCTTCTGAAAGATGAAATTGCCTATGTGGCCGCGTTTCAGGACCTTGTGACTTCTTTCTGCTCTCTTTATCCGGCCACCCTTCACTCTTTCCTAAAATACTGGGACCGTGTGCGCGGCCATCAGGCTCTCTCCACCGCCCCCTCTCTGGACGCGGTAAACATCATGACAATACACAAGTCCAAAGGCCTGGAATGGGACTGTGTCTTTATGCCTTACGCTGGCTTCAGCATGGGTTTCGGGCTGATGAGCGCATGGGTGGAGCCGCCACAGATAGATGGCATACCGGCAGAACTGGTTCCTCCGTTGCTGCATGTACCGCTGGACAGGAGCAGCCTCGGTGATGAGGGTTCGCTTCTTAAGGAAGCTTACCTGCATGAACGCACACAGACCGTCACTGACTCCCTGAACATGGCATACGTGGCTTTTACTCGTGCAAGGCGTGAATTGCATGTATGGCTTACCTCATCCAGTGTTTCAGAACAGTATTTTGGCAAATATCTCATTGAAGCCCTTGAAGACAGAACAGTTCCGGCGGAAGAGTTTACTGAAAATCTCTCAGCCGGCGCTGTGGAGAGTACTGACGGGCTCAGACATTTCATTTACGGAGAATTAACAACAGTGGAGCACAGAGAGGCTGCTACGGAAGCTGAACCGGCACCGGAATACTTCATTAATCTGGACCATCCGGCGCGTCAGCGGGTGGCCGGCAATGACTGGTTTTCTGAGCACGCTGATGCTGATATTACCCCTGACGAGACCCTGTCACGCACTGATGCAGTAGTGGACATGCGCACCCGTCAGGCTGCTGAACGCGGACAGCACCTGCATGCCATACTGGGTGAGATGGATGTGCTTGAAGACCTTGACCATGCAATAGACAGAATTGCACGTACTTACTCCCTCTCCCCTGAGCTGGCGGCTGAATACCATAGCGTGCTGACTGATGCATTTGAGAAAGCCGGTGATGCCGTCCACCGCTGGTTCATGCCCGAGGGTACCGTACTGAAAGAACAGAGCATCTTCATTCCCGGAATGCCTGATGACACCGTGCTGCGTCCTGACCGCGTTATCCTGACAGATAACGGAAGTGCCGTGATTGTGGATTACAAGTTCACCTCCGCACCTCAGGCACGTCATAAAGCGCAGGTAAAAGCTTACGCTGACGCCCTCAGGGCCATGGGGTACAATGACATAGACGTATACCTCTGGTATCCTGATTTAAGGCTGGTGGAAAATATAAGAAATTTATAAACTTGTCCCGACTATATTCCAATCAGCGGATAAGCCGGACCTAAATTATCACTTTAAGATATGAAAAAGAAACTGATTATTGCTCTCAGCATGGCCGTTGCAGCAGGCACGGCGCAGCAGACACTGGCCTGTACCAGTCTGATAGCCACCCCGGGCGCCACCGCAGACAGCAGTGCCATGATTACCTATGCCGCGGACAGCCATACACTTTATGGAGAACTTTACAGTCAGCCCGCGGCTGACCACACCCCCGGCACCATGCGTAAGGTGGTGGAATGGGACACGGGCAAGCTCCTGGGTGAGATTCCGGAAGTAGCTCACACTTACGCAACCATCGGAAACATGAACGAACACGGCCTCACCATAGCGGAGAGCACATGGGGCGGCCGTCCGGAGCTGGAGGGCTCAGGCCTTATTGATTACGGAAGCCTCATTTACATTACCCTCCAGCGGGCGCGTAACGCGCGCGAGGCTGTTAATGTCATGACTGACCTTGTGAACAAATACGGTTATGCCTCTTCAGGCGAGAGCTTCTCCATAGCTGACCCTGATGAAGTATGGATTATGGAGATGATAGGAAAGGGGAAATCTGACCCCGGCGCCGTATGGGTAGCTCGCAAGGTACCTGACGGCTACATCTCAGGGCACGCCAATCACTCACGCATACACCGCTTCCCTCTGAAGGACAGCAGTGGAAACACGCTGTACTCTAAAGATGTCATAAAATTTGCCCGCCAGCAGGGTTATTTCAGCGGTAAGGATGAGGATTTTGACTTCTCCAAGGCATACGCCGTTACTGACTTTGGCGCACTGCGCGGCTGCGATGCTCGCGTCTGGAGTTATTTCAATAAATTCACTGACGGCGGCTGCCCGGAGTTCCTGACCTGGATTAATGAAGGTGCCGGTGAGCCCATGCCTCTGTGGATTAAGCCCTCACGGAAAATCAGCGCCAATGACCTCAAGTGGATGATGCGTGACCACTTTGAGGATACCCCATTTGACATGACACAGGATATAGGTGCCGGACCCTTTGACGTCCCCTACCGCTGGCGTCCCATGGGCTTCACCGTGGACTCTGTGGAATACACCCATGAGCGTGCCATTGCCACACAGCAGACAGGCTTCTCCTTTGTCTCATCCATGAATAACAGCCGTCCGGAGGCCATGAAAGGTATTCTGTGGTTCGGGGTGGATGATGCCAACACCTGCGTCTACATCCCTGTCTTCAACAGCACCACCACCCCACCCCGTCAGCTGGCTCCCGGCAACGGTGATTTATACAACATCTCATGGGATGCCATGTTCTGGGTGAATAATTACGTGGCAAACCAGGCATATAACCGTTACTCACAGATGATTCCTGACATCCGTGCCGTACAGAAGCGCCTGGAAGACCGTTATGAGACCGAGGTTAAGGAGGCTGAAAAAGACCTGCGTGGCGTACCGTATGCCCGGGCTGCCGCTGAGCTTAAGACCCTGACTGACGCTTCAGCAGCCGAAACCACCACAGCCTTCAAAGAACTGGGTGATTATCTGCTGGTTAAATATCTTGACGGCAATATTAAGAAGGAAGCTGACGGGAAATTTGCACGCACTCCGGAAGGCATGCCCGTGCAGCCGGAATTCGGCGGTTACAACCAGCGTTATTTTGAATCCATTGCCCGCAGCACCGGCGACCGCCTGAAAGTACACGAACCGGAAAAATAATTTTGAAGCTATTAAAAATTTGTTTAAGTTTGCATACACTTTGGCGCACTGCGCCGGGTGTATGCTTTTTTACATCCCAAACCTCCGTTAACACGGTGCTGAATGATAATCCAATCAAGACCCAACTATTTATAACTCATCATGTTAGATAAACCAACAATTAAGACACTTGAGAAAGTGGTGGTACGCTTCTCAGGTGATTCAGGCGACGGCATGCAGTTAGCAGGCAACATCTTTACAAATGTCTCCGCCGCCCTTGGCAATCAGGTCTCTACTTTCCCTGACTATCCCGCTGAAATCCGCGCCCCCCAGGGCTCTCTCAGTGGTGTCTCAGGCTTTCAGGTCAGTGTAGGAACCGGGGTTCACACTCCCGGCGACTCCTGTGACGTTCTCGTGGCCATGAACCCGGCCGCTCTGAAACAGAACATCAAGTTCCTCAAGCCCGGTGGAGTGATAATAGTGGACATTGATTCCTTCAAGGAAGCTGACCTCCGCAAGGCTCTCTTCACCACTGACAACGCCTTTAAGGAGTTAGGCATCACCGCTCAGGTCCTGGAAGTCCCCGTAACATCCATGACTAAAGCCGCACTGGCTGACAGCGGTCTGGATAACAAGAGCATTCTCAAGTGCCGTAACATCTTTGCCCTGGGTCTTGTTTGCTGGCTATTTGACCGTCCGCTGGAGACGGCACTACACCACCTCAAGAACAAATTTGCACGTAAGCCCGCCATCTTTGAAGCCAACGCAAAAGTGCTTGACGCCGGCTTCAACTACGGCCACAATATTCACGCCACAGTAAGCACATACCGCATTGAGTCACCGGACCCCCGTCCCGGTGTCTACACAGATATAAACGGAAATACAGCCACCGCATGGGGCCTTATCATGGCTTCAGAAAAGTGTGGCCGTCCTCTTTTCCTTGGCTCATACCCCATCACCCCCGCCACTGACATCCTCCATGAGCTGGCAAAGCGCAAGGACTTAGGTGTCAAGGCATGTCAGATGGAAGATGAAATTGCCGGCGTCTGCTCAGCCATTGGCGCAAGCTATGCCGGAAATCTGGCCGTCACATCCACCTCAGGTCCCGGTCTGGCTCTCAAAAGTGAGGGCATAGGTCTGGCCGTTATAGCTGAGCTTCCCCTGGTGGTGATTGACGTACAGCGCGGTGGCCCCTCCACCGGTCTGCCCACAAAGACTGAACAGACTGACCTCATGCAGGCCCTTTACGGCCGCAACGGTGAAAGCCCCGTGGCTGTGGTGGCTCCAGCCTCGCCCACTGACTGCTTCACCATGGCCTTTGAAGCATGCCGCATTGCCGTGGAGCACATGACTCCGGTGATACTTCTGAGCGATGCCTTCATTGGCAACGGTTCCAGCGCATGGCGCATACCGGAGGCTGATGAGTTCCCGCAGATAAAGACTCCTGACGTTCCTGAGGAACTGCGAGTTCCCGGTGCCTGGCGTCCCTATATGCGTGACCCGGAGACACTGGTACGCTACTGGGCCGTCCCTGGTACGGAAAACCTGGCACACCGCCTGGGAGGCCTGGAAAAGGACTTCAACACCGGTGCCATATCCACTGACCCCGCAAACCACGCCCGCATGGTGGAAACCAGACGTAACAAGATTGCCCGCATTGCCACTGACATCCCCGGGCAGGAAGTCCTGGGTAACCCGGAGGCTGACACTCTCCTTGTGGGCTGGGGCGGAACCTACGGACATCTGCACACTGCCGCTGATGAGCTCAACGCTCAGGGAACACCCGTGGCTCTGGCTCACTTCCGTTACATCAATCCTCTGCCGGAGAACACAGGCGAGATTTTCAGCCGCTACAAGAACATCATTGTGGCAGAGCTCAACACCGGCATGTTTGCTGACTATCTTCAGGCACGCTTCCCGCAGCACTTCTTCCGCCGCATTAACAAGATTGAAGGTCAGCCCTTCATGGTATCAGAAGTTATCAAGGGCGTAAAAGACATCCTCCAGCAAATGCAGAAGTAAAATCCCGTAACCCACACATAAATCATGGAAACAAATACTAACAGCTTTCAGGCTTCAGATTATAAAAGCGACCAGCCCGTGCGCTGGTGTCCGGGCTGCGGAGACCACGCCATCCTCAACACACTGCACAAGGCCATGGCAGAGCTGGGAATACCCCCTCACAAGACTGCCGTAATTTCCGGCATAGGATGCTCCTCACGCCTGCCTTACTATATGAACACTTACGGTTTCCACACCATCCACGGACGCGCTGCCGCAATTGCCACCGGCTTTAAGGTGGCTAATCCGGAGATGACCGTATGGCAGATTTCAGGCGATGGTGACGGCCTGGCCATTGGCGGCAACCATTTCATCCATGCCGTCCGCCGTAACGTGAACATAAACATGCTCCTGTTTAACAACAAGATTTACGGCCTCACCAAGGGACAGTACTCACCCACCAGCGAGCGCGGCTTTGTATCCAAGTCATCTCCCTACGGAACCACTGAAGACCCCTTCATACCGGCCGAACTGGTTTTTGGAGCCCGTGGAAACTTCTTTGCCCGCTCCATTGACGTGGAACTGAAAATCTCACAGGAGGTCCTGGCAGCTGCCGCACGTCATGAAGGTGCATCCGTGGTTGAAATACTCCAGAACTGCGTCATCTTCAACAATGGCATCCACAACCCAATCACTGACCGCGAAGTCCGTGCTGACCGCACCATACACCTTGTACATGGTCAGAAAATGCTCTTTGGCAAGGACATGAATCACGGCCTGGTGCAGGACGGTTTTCTGCTTAAAGCCGTTGAATTAGGCAAGGACGGCTACACCATTGATGATGTTTTGGTACATGACGCCCACACCAAGTCAAACTTCCTGCATCAGCAGCTGGCCATGATGGACGGCAAGGAACTTCCTCTGGCCATTGGCGTTATCAGAGACGTAAACTCACTCACTTATGACAGTGAAGTAACTGAGCAGGTACGTGCCGTAAAGGCCAAGAAAGGCTTTGACAGCCTGCGCCAGATGATACTGGCAGGCGATACCTGGACCGTGGAATAAGATACAGGCACTCCCCCGGAACAAGACTTCCGGGATAACAACACTGCAGCCCCGCCGCTCACACGGCGGGGCTGCGGCGTTAAAACGCGGCATGCTTATGTAGGGATGAACCATGGTTCATCCGTTCAAGGCAAAAAATAATGCCGGCAACAGGAAACGCGTCATGCGGGTAACGGATGAACCATGGATCATCCATACATTGCCAGCCTCGGCGCATAAAAAACGCCGGGCTTCCTTTTCGGAGGAAGCCCGGCGGCATCAGTCAGCTTATGGCTGACTCAGTATGTTTTAGCGGATAACCACTTTGCGTACCTTATCACCGCGCTTCTCAATGTAGAGACCGTTCACGGGATTAGCAACTTCCATACCCTGCAGGTTGTAGTAAACAGCGGGAACATTGTTCTCAGCCTCTACAACAGAGATTGAAGAGGGATCCTTGGTGACTGTCAGCATGCAGTTAACTGCATCATAAGTAACATTATAGATATCACCTTCTACTGCGTTAGCAATCTTCATTTCATAACCGGTATTCTTCTTCAGAAGGGTAGGAGTGTCAAGCTCAACTACCTCATCTGTACCCATAACTACGTCACTCTTACCATTCCAAATCTTAACCTGGAATACTGAGTCACCAATGGGTAAGCTTTCGTGTACGCCAATGCCGTCAGCACTGAAGGCAACACCGTTGTTGGTCCAACCGTTGAACGGGCCAAATACGTTCAGATACCAAGTAGTATAATCTATTTCAGGATCATCACCGCTGTTAGATTTCTCTACGCGGATAGTCTTGTTAACAGCGTCATAGTAAACGTCATATTCCTCATCTTCAGTTGCGCCTTCAATAGTCATCTTGGTACTTGAGCTACCTGTGATTGAGTAAGTTTCACCGGGAACCAGGACCTTGCCGTTAGAAAGATAAGAGTCTGCAGAGCCATTCCATATCTTCAGCTCAAATACGCTTGTACCGATAGGTAATTCAGTTGCTACAGCAGTACCGTCTGCATTGAAAGCAACACCTGAGGGCTGATAGTTATTAAATTCACCCTGTACATTCAGATACCAACCGGTGTAATCAACAACGGGATCGGGATCTTCACCGCTGCCTTCACCTGATACAGTCAGAGTCATGGCTTCGGGATCAAAAACAAAGCTCCATGTACCGGTTGCGATAGAGAAGTTTGTACCTTCTATCATCAGGTCAAAAGTTCCTGCTTCCTTGATTACATTATCACCGGCTGCAGAAATCCAGTTGGTCTGGCTACCTGTTGCCTTATCCATTTCCTTGATACCGAACTGGGCAGATGCATAAGTAACTTCAACATCAGAAGCAGTCCACTTGCCATCAGCCTCTGTCAGGTCAACAGCACTCCAGGTTCCGCTGGTAAAGGCTCCCCAAAGACCATATATTAATTCAGCCTCAGTTTCCTGACCTGTAATAAGAAGTGTCTTTGCAGTGGGGTTAAATACAATGTGAGGGTTGTCAATATTTGCGGCAAGTCCTATATTACCTGAGCTGCCACCAACTGTAAGATTATACACCTGACCTACTGTAAGGTTCCCGTTTCCACCGAAATTGGCGTTACTGTTGCTCCATGTACCGTCATTAATCTTGAAGCCGGGAGTAAGGGTTCCGTTAAAATCAAGTACATAAGTACCGTCACCCTGATCAGTAAATTTGCAATTTGCCTGCTTAAGTGACCAGCCGTTAAAGCCGCCAATCAGATAGTAATCAATTGCATTTGCTGCAATAGATACCATCATGGCAACTAAAAGAAAGTAAAATTTCTTCATGGTAAAAGTAAGTTATATAAATTGGTTAATAAAATGTTTCAAGGTTAATAGTCGTGTGCCTTCATTATATCAATGACAAGACGCAGTTTATTTCTGAATCACCTTGCAAATTTAAACTATTTTTTAAGCATGGAGATAAAAAATGGAGTTTTTATTGTTAAAAACTCCTAAAATAAAACCCTAATTCTTAAAACGTGTTGTATAACACTATTTCTTAGCGCAATTTTGCGCTTTTTTACATCGTTATTCGCTCAGACTCACACGCACGCGGTGTCCCTTGAGCTTGCATGCATTAAGTGTCTTTATCAGTTCTCTGATATCTGCAGTACGTACGGCAGCATATGCACAATGGTCACGCAGGTCAATCCGCCCCACACTGTCAGCTTCCACGCCCCCACTCTTTATCAGGAAGCCGGCAACATCTCCCTTGGAAATCTTTTCTTTCTTCCCGGCCCCTATATATAATGTGTATATAACATGAGGGCTGACATCCACGGCCGCATCTGGGTCAGGATACCAGTCGTGATTCCACTCCACGTAATCCGGAATGGTATCCGCCTCTGAGGTAATCACATAAACCGTTCCCGCAGTCCCCTGACGCGCGGTGCGCCCGTTGCGGTGCGTCCAGTTCTCCGCTGTGGGCGGAAGGTGGTAATGAATCACTGAGCCCACACCGTCTATGTCCAGGCCCCTGGCGGCAAGGTCGGTGGCCACAAGTACGGGAGTGGTACCGTTACTGAAGCGGATAAGGGCCGCATCACGCTGCTGCTGATCCAGTGCTCCGTGATACAAGCCTGCCCTTACGCCGTGTTTTTTCAGAGCGGCCGCAAGCCGCTCAGCACTCTCGCGGTGGTTAACAAAAATCATCACCGGGCCTTTGCTCTCTACATCTGCCACCAGCTGAAGCAAAGCGTCAAGCTTGTCTCGTGCCGGAGAGGGTACATGAAGAATTGTCATTTCACCGCGAGGTGCGCCGGAAGCTTCATTATCACTGAAATCCAGCACCTTGAATTCACCCACCGGGATAAAGTCAGGAATCTCCACGACAGACGTCGCTGAAGTAAGAATAATATTTTCCAGGCGCGTCATGCGGGCCACTATGCGTTTCATCTCTCCGTGGAAGCCGGCCTCCAGAGACTTGTCATACTCATCCAGTACCAGCGTGTGCACAGTGCCAACGCTGAGAGTTCCGCGCTGCAGATGATCCAGCAGGCGTCCCGGGGTGGCAATCACAATGTCCGGAACCACAGCCGTGGCAGAGCGTACCTCATCTTCCATAGGGTGTCCCCCGTAAAAGGCCACAGTCTTATATCCGGGAGCCAGGGGACGCACCACCTCATAAATCTGTAGCACCAGTTCACGCGAAGGCACAATAACCACAGCCTGCACCATCCCGTCAGCGCGCCTCAGCTTCCGCAGCATGGCCAGACTGAAAGCCACTGTCTTACCGCTACCGGTGGGAGCTATCAGCCGCAACCGCCCGCCGCGCTCGCGCATGGCTGCCTGTTGCATGGCATTGAGGTCTGTTATGCCGTGCCGCTCTCGCAGAAGTTCTATGATACGCTCACTTTCCATTAGTCACAAAATTATAAAATGCCGTTGCTGAGCTCAGGTCCTCCATCTGATAGAGGCTCATCTTGCCGTCAGGCTGTATCTTAACCACATGAGGAATATACTGCACCCCAAAAGCGTCCGCAGTCTGAGGGAAGTTATCCACATTCACGCTGTAAAAGACCACATCCTTTGATGCCGTCCTTGCAGCCACGGCATCAAACACAGGCGCAAAGGCGCGGCACGGCCCGCACCAGTCAGCATTGAAGTCAATAATCACCGTAACACCGGACTTCATGCCGGGGCGCAGCTGAGTGTCACTCTGCGGGTTCAGCACGTAAATAGTTTCTTCAGGTGCTTCCTCAGTTTTAGTCCGTGCGGGGCTCTCTGTGCGCTGAGGGTCAGCACCGTCATCTATGTCTTCCTCAAAGTCAGCTGTGGCAGACTTATTTGCCGGACTGCTGCAACCCACAAGCGCAGCAGAAGCCACCAGAAAGAGAAAAAATTTCTTCATTAAATTATATTTCAGCGTTTTATAATATAACACCCTGCCAGCATCATGGTTCAGCATCAAATAAAGTCTTATAAGTCTTATAAACCATATATCAGCATCTCAGCAAAAAGCGGGCTCCGTCCGGCATATTACATGCCTGGTCCGGAGTCCGCATTTAAAGGAGGTTTTCGCTTTTAAACTCCTTGTATTTTAGAGCCAGTCTTATACGTTGAGGGCGGCGTTAGTCTTGTGTACAGCCTCTGCGCTCTTGGCAAAGAGGCCCTTCTCCTCATCATTAAGATCAAATTCTACAATCTTCTCAATACCGTTGCGGCCCAGGATACAGGGAACACCTATACAGAGGTCCTTTTCACCATATTCACCGTCAAGCAGAGCTGAGCATGAAATCATCTTCTTCTGGTCATGCAGCACAGCAGCTACAACCTGAGCTGCAGCAGCACCGGGAGCATACCATGCTGAGGTACCCAGCAGAGCTGTCAGTGTGGCACCGCCCACCATGGTGTCTGCAGCTACCTTATCCAGCTGCTCAGCGGGCAGCAGAGTTGATGCGGGAATTCCGCGGTATGCGGCATAGCGCTTCAGAGGAATCATGGTGGTATCACCGTGACCGCCAATAACTATACCTTCAACCTCTGTGGCATTAGCCTTCAGGGCTATGCTCAGGAAATACTTGAAGCGGGCGCTGTCCAGTGCTCCGCCCATACCTATGATACGGTTCTTGGGCAGACCGCTGGTGCGGTGGATGAGATATGTCATGGTGTCCATAGGGTTGGAAACGCATACTATGATGGCATTGGGTGAGTGCTTCAGTATCTGGTCAGTAACTGACTTCACAATACCGGCGTTTACGCCTATCAGCTCCTCACGGGTCATACCGGGCTTACGGGGGATACCTGATGTGATGACTACCACGTCACTGCCCTCAGTCATGGCATAATCATTGGTAACACCGGTCAGGCGGGTGTTAAGATTAAGGATAGAGGCTGTCTGCATGATGTCCATGGCCTTGCCTTCTGAAACACCTTCTTTGATATCAAGAAGTACCACTTCATCAGCTATCTGCTGTGTAACCAGCACATTAGCACAAGTTGCGCCAACATTTCCGGCGCCAACAACTGTAACTTTTGACATATCTGTTAATTTTAAATGGTTTTATGTAGTCAATTTTAAAAGATAAGCAGTGAAACGGAGCCCTTACGGGTGTTCCATTTCACTGCAAATATATATAATTCTTTCTAAAACGCAAAATTTTACATTGCGTTGTTCATCAGAAAGCGGTCAGGGCCATGTCTGTAAGCCATATCCACAGCGGACAGAAGCCCACAAAGAGGATTACAGACAGCGTCAGGGAGGATGTACCCGTGGCTACATAGGTGTCATACTCGTCTGCAATGATGATGCCTGAGAAGGCGGGGGGCAATGCACCGGCAACAACCAGCATCTTGAGGTTTTCAGGATCCATGTGAAGCAGAAGACCCACAATCAGGATTACGCCCGGCATAAGAATCATCTTCATTATACTTCCCAAGATAGCCTGCCAGTTAAGCGTAAACTTGATGGCGCTTAGTGTCACACCGGCGCTGAACACCGCCATGGAGGCGTTAGCCTTTGCTATCAGGTTAAAAGAAGGACTCAGTTCCTTGGGCCAGGGGATGCCGGCCAGCACCCAGACCACTGCCAGGATTGGCGCCCACGCCACAGGCTGCGCAAGAGCGTGAAGCACAGGCTTCCAGGCTGACTGTTTCTTATGGTCAGGATTCTGTTTTGCCAGTGAGGAGTCCAGCAGTGACAGTCCCACGGGGATACCTACGGCGTTCACCACTATACCCACAATAGCCACCACCAGCGCCACTGCCGGCAGTCCGGCTGTCTGGTCAAAGATAGGCTCAAGGACCGCAAAGCCCAGAAATCCTATGGTGGGGCTACCGCTGATAAGGGCGCTCACTGCGGCGTCTGCTCCGGTGTTCTTCTTGAAACAGTACTTGAACACAAAGTAAACCAGCATAAAGCAGGCCATGATGGTGACAAGTGACACCAGAGTCAGCTTCAGGTCCTTGGCAAGATCCTCACGTGAAGCCTGGACTATACTTACAAACAATGCTGCCGGAAGGGCAAAGTCAAGGACCACCTTGTTAAACTTCTTTGCGTCCTGTCCTGAGAACGCACCCCTCTTGCCGGCTATGAAACCGGCCAGCATAACCACTATGATAGGGACTATGGCATATAGTATTATGTGTTCCATATATTACTTATTTTCAGGTTAGACTTTAAGTAATATAGCCTTAGACTGTATAGTCAATAAGAGGTTTCGGATTCAGATAACCTATATGTCCGCTTTCCTTACCGGAATCACCGGCCAGCTGAACGTCAATCAGACAGGGCTTGCGTGAGGCTATGGCCTCAGTAAGAGCCTTGGAAAGCTCATCGGGGGTGGTCACATAATATGTCTGAGCGCCCCAGGCCTGACCCAGCTTGTCATACCGTGCATGGAGGTCCAGCGTGGTAGGTGCGGGGTCATGGTCATTGGCAGGGTTGGTGGAAGGATTGACACCTATATTGTTATAGATACCGCCGTTATTGAAAATCACCACCGTACAGGGCAGATTGAAGCGGCAGATGGTGCTGAAATCCATACCTGAGAAACCGAATGCTGAGTCACCTTCAATGGCCACAACACTCTTGCCTGTTGCCACGGCTGCGCCTACGGTGGAACCCATACCCATGCCCATTATGGCCCAGGTGGCGCAGTCAATACGGTGACGCGGCAGAGTCATATCTATGGTATCACGGGTATCGTCCAGGGTATTTGCACCCTCGTTAACCAGTATCACATCAGGATTGGCAGCCAGGATAGGCTTGATGGCGCTCAGGGCTGTCCAGTGTGTCATGGGCATGGCGGTGGAAGCCTCTTTAAGACGTGCTGTAAACTTGACATTCTCCTCAGCGGTGTGGTCTGACAGAGCCTTCAGCCACTGGGGGTCTGTGCTCATGCTCTTGCCCTTCATCTCATCCAGCAGAGCCTGCAGTGACAGATTCATGTCTCCTACTACCGGAGCGGCAATGGGACGGTTTGCATCCATCTCCTCAGGGTCAACATCCAGCTGGATGAACTTTATACCGTCATTCCACTTGCCGTAACCAAACTGGTTCATCCAGTTCAGACGGGCTCCAACTACCAGCACCACATCAGCCTGTTCCATAATCATGGAGCGGCATGACAGAGCAGAGAGAGGTCCGTTGTCTGGCAGCAGGCCCTTGGCCATGGACATAGGCAGATAAGGAATCTTGTAAGTTTCCACCAGTTCTTTCATCAGATCCTCGCTTCTGGCGTATGCAGCGCCCTTACCCACTAAGATAGCCGGGCGCTTGGCATTCAGAAGGATGTCTGCCGCACGCTTCACTGAGTCAGCGTTAGGAGCAACCTTTGAATACACGTCCACAGGCTCATAGAAGAGCTTCTCAGCCTCTGAGGCGTCCATAACCTCAGCAAGTGCCGGAGTGGTCATATCAATGTAAACACCGCCTGGACGGCCGCTCACAGCCGCACGGTAAGCGCGCGCAACAGCTGATGGGATATCCTTGGCATGGCTGCAGCGGAAAGCTGCCTTCACCAGAGGCTTGGCGGTATTGTACTGGTCCAGCTGCTCATAAGTACCCATGTTCATGTCCACCATAGTGGGGTCAGAGGCACCTGAAATCTGTATTACCGGATAACAGTTCACTGTGGCGTTTGCCGTGGCGCCAAGACCATTGAGGAAGCCCAGAGAGCTTACCGTCAGGAACACGCCGGGTTTGCCGGTGAGATAACCGTGAGTGGCGGCGGCATGGCCGGCCTGCTGCTCAAAGCGGAATGACACAAACTTCATGCCCAACTTCTGCATGGCGTATGCGGTCTCCGTAACCGGAATACCCACCAGGCCATACACAGTGTCTATGCCTATACGCTTCAGAGCCTCAGCCAGGATATACATACCTGTAACCTGCTCAGGGAATTTGGGGGCGACATTCTGCGCACCTGCCGCCGGGGTGCTGTTATTTGAATTCTGCATTGTCATCTTATGGTTCTCCTTTACTTCTTTTCAGCTGATACTGCTCCGGCAGCGGGATTATGGGTTGTGGTACCGTTGGCGGCAAATTCAGCTATCTGGGCGTCAGTATAGCCGTAAGCCTTAAGCACCTCGTCAGTATTTTCACCCAGTGCGGGTGCGGGGCCGTAAACAGGCTGATATGAACTTAATGTGAACGGACAACCTACGGTGACAAATTCACCTATCTCACCACCCTGATTTATTTTCACCAGAGTATTTCCGTCATACAGTGACTCATCAGTCAGAATTTCCTTGGTTGACAGTACGGGACCAACGGGAACACCGGCCTTACCTAAGATGTCAGTTACCTCAAACTTGGTCTTGTCTGCAGTCCAGGCGCCTATGCGCTGATAAATTTCCTGTTTGTGACGGTCACGGGCGTCAGCGGTGTTGAAGTCAGGATTTGTAAGCCAGTCCTCAAAGCCCACTGCCTTGCAGAAGAGCTCAAAGTCTTTCTCACCACGCTGAAGAATAATGTAAACAAAGTTATTGGCATCCTGCTCGCTGTCATAGCCTCCGGCGGGTTTACACTTGTAAGTCCAGCCCAGAACGCCACCGCCTTCTATATTACCGGCACGGGGAACACAGTCACCAAACTTGCCGTTAGGATACTGCGGGAACTGAGTCAGATAACCAATCTTGTCCAGTGTCAGCTGGTCACGTGTCTTGATACGGCACAGGTTAAGACAGGCGTTGTGCATGCTCTGATAAACATAACATCCCTCGCCGGTCTGGTTACGCTGCTGCAGCGCTGCCAGCAGACCTATCAGCAGGTGCATACCGGTGTTGGAGTCACCAAGCGCGGCACCGCTCTGGGTAGGAATATCATACTGTCCGTCATACCAGCCGGTGGTTGAGGCTGCCGCTGCTGTCACCTGTGCAATAGGCTCATATGCCTTAAGGTTTGCATACTGGGATGATACCGGGAAGCCCTTTATGGTACCGTAAATACAGCGGGGATTAATCTTGTGAACTTCCTCCCAGCTGAAGCCTAACTTATCCATGGCTCCCGGGTGAAGATTCTCAACAAACATATCTGCCGTTTCAAGGAGCTTGGTAAGAATGGCCTTGCCGTCAGGAGTCTTGGCATCCAGTGTCACTGATTTCTTGTCACTGTTCAGCTGCAGATAATAATATGAGGGCAGGTCAGGATTCCACTGAAGCTCCTTACGGGTGGCGTCACCTACTCCGGGACGTTCAATTTTGATTACCTCCGCACCCAGCCATGCAAGCATCTGGGTACATGAAGGTCCGGACTGTACTTCTGTAAAGTCAATTACTTTAATACCTTTCAAAGGTGCTGTTTCCATAATTAGTTAATTTAAAGGTTAGTTAGTTAATAATAGTAAGCAAACTTCAGGAGAAAGGTATTGACTTTTTACTAATCATTATCGCCCGCCCGGAGCATACTTTTGAAAATAAAACACCGCCGCATGCATTTTGTTTGTTAACTGCAGTCCCGTATTGCTGAAAAAAAATCTTAAATATCAAATAAAGACATAAAAAATGTGCGCTGTATAGATTTTTTATATATCTTTGCAGCAAAACGATATTCCAATCACACCTACTAATATCAAAATTCCAATTATATAATCAATTTTTTATCGTTATGAGAAAGCTTTACTCTCTTTTTGGAGCGGCAGCTTTAGCGTTTGCTTCTTTCACGGCAAGTGCTGACGCCACCGTTACCATCTACAGTTCCAACTATCTCTACCTTAAGGTTTATGAGGGTACTGACAACACCGGAACTCCCGTACCCCTGACAAGCTACAGCACAGAGGTTACCATCAGCGGCGATGAACTTTACATGGAAACTTCCAACTCCGGCTGGGGCGATCCTTATTATTTCACCGCAGTGCGCATTACTCCTGACAATGACGAGGACCAGGATAAGACTACCATAAAATTAGCACGTGAAAAAGAAAGCTGCACCATGACCGGTGTTGTTGACGGTTATATTAACGTACAGCTTAACCAGGGCCGCAAGGTTACCGTTAACGTTGATGACCCCGAACTCATCAAGGTTGGAACAAGCTCATACAATGCCAGCAACGCTGACCTTGTGGAAGGTCCCAACACTATTGTAATAGGAACTTATGACGGTTTCTACATGGCTGCCGCCACTGATGAATGGCTCCTGACCAAGGCTACCCGTACTCCCGCAGGTGGCGAACCCCAGGACCTGACCATCTCAAAGTTTACCTCCGTTAACGTTTACTCATATCAGGTTAGCAACGGTGATGTTTATGATTATGAACTCACTCACATAGATGACCTTGAGATTCCTGAGTTCCAGATTCGCGTGGATAATCCTGAAAAGGTAAGCGTGCAGGTGGACTATAACTCCAAGACTCTGGAGCCCAACACCTGGACCACTTTCCAGGCTCTTGACGGAACTGCCCGCGTTACAGTTCGCTTCACCGGTGACGGATATCAGGTTACCAACAACGGTGTGCCTGTAACCCCCTCTTACGGTTCTTATGAAATTACTGCCAAGGGCGGTGACATGATTGACGTTCAGTATAACTTCCCTGAAGTTTACAGCACTGTCAGCGTTAGCTTCGCTGACCCTGCAGGCGCTGCCGGTCTTACTGCCATCAAGTATCTTGATGAGGACGTTGACTTCTCAGAACCCTTCCAGGTTCAGAACGGCCGCAAGATTCAGTACTACGTTAACACTGATGACTTCAAGTTCAACAGCGTAACTGCTAATGGCGAGGACATAACTCCCGGATATTTCTACAAATACGAAGATTTACAGATTAATGAAGATACTGAGTTAGTATTTGATCTGGAGCCCTATCCCGTCATGACTGCCACCATCAAGTGTGAGAACTTTGACGGTCTGGTTCTCAAGAAAGATGACACTGAAATTGAAGTAACCGGTGAAGAAACTGTTGTGACATTCACTGAAAAGTCAAGAACTTACTCAGTAGGACCCCGCTCAGGTTATGTATTCCACAGCGCCGTTATTTCAGGCGAAAACCGTGACGAGGAATTTGAAATTGGCCCCAACTCAGCTTATGCACTGGCTGACGGTGACGTAGTAACAGTTGATATCACAAAGCTGGACCGCAGCAACACTCTGGTTCTTTACCTTGATGATATTGAATACTTCAACAGCAGCTGGTACTATGACTTCAATTTCGTTACAGCTCTGGGTGAAGAACTGGCAGGGACCTTTAAGAACGGCTACAACTTCATCAAGTTTGACAACGCTGAAGTTCCCCTGAAGAAGGTTTACTTCTATCCCAGCTCTTACAAGACTGTACTGCTGAACGGTGAGCCTCTTGAAGGCGGTTCTGAAGGCTCTTGGGGCGGTATGACTTACAACAACGTTGAAATTGCTGACGGTGACGTTCTCAAGATGTACGTACGTTCTACACCTCAGATAAAGACTCTGACAGTTAACGCTGATGATGATGCTGAATTTGTAGTTGAACAGGATTACGCTACCGTAGTTGACCACAGCATGCCCATTGAGGCTCACAACGGCACTCACCTGCACATTGTTCCCACTAACGCTGAAGCACCCGTGAAGGTTTACCTGCAGGGCGCAGCTCAGACTCTGGCTGAGGGTGATGAAGAGAACCTCGGTACTGAGCTCACCGCTGATGAAAACGGCAAGTTCCTCATTGAACTGAATGACCACGCTTCAGTTGTGGTTAAGAAGGATGATTCTTCTTCCATCAGCTCTGTTGTAGTTGACGGCACAGCAGTTAACTCAGACGTTTACACTGTTGACGGTGTTCTGGTAATGCGGAACGCATCTGCAAAGGATGTTGAGGCTCTTCCCGCAGGCTTCTACATTGTAGGTACCCAGAAAATCATCAAGAAGTAATTTAAACCCTGACATAACGATTATCGCAAGATAATCTCTAAGATAGAAAAGACACCCGGCATTTTTCCGCCGGGTGTCTTTTCTGTAATTAATGGACACACAAACCATTTATTTCTCCGCCCATCCCAAAATGGTAGGGCTCTGAATGTCCACGCCATACTCCCGGGCGCGCGCAAGGATGGCTTTTGCCAGCTTGGTCTTGAGGTCCTCAGGGCAATAACGGAAATAAGCCTCCGCCGCCCTTACATGCGCGGCATCAGGCATGGGGTACTCCCGTCTCTCAGGGAGCCCGAAAACAGAATCAGGGAACTCCTTACGCTCCTCATAAGTAATGTCATCATTCATAGTACGCTTTCTTTATATATTTATATATTAGATTAAGTATGTCCTGATATCACATTGCGGCTTTATATCATATTGCGTCACCACGTCACACAGCTTCCGCTTTCATATTATAACCCGCAGCGGACAAAAGTGGCCTGACAAAATATGTTATTTAACACTTTACACTTATTTCACTTAAAAGAATTTGTCATTACAAAAAAAACGCGTATTTTCGTAAGCCTATGTAAGCCAAACCGGCTTACCACTCGTTACATACATAACTGATCCTAAAACCTAACCCTAAATAAACACAATTTCTACAAGGTATGAGTTATCTGAAGTTTGATAAGAACCTGCTGATAAACCTTGAACAGTCTTTACCTAAGGAGATGTTGCGCACTAACCGCTCAGGTGCCTATCACTGCACCACCCTGGTGGGATGCAACACCCGCAAACAGCACGGCCTGCTTGTTATCCCTATTCCTGAAAGGGACCACAAAAACTATGTTCTGCTGTCTTCCCTGGATGAGACCGTAATACAGCACGGCGCTGAATTTAATCTGGGTCTGCACCGCTACAAGGGCGGCGTTTACAGCCCTAACGGACACAAGTATATCCGCGAGTTTGACTGCGAGAGCGTGCCACGCACCACCTTCCGCGTGGGAGGTGTGGTGATGACAAAGGAAAAAGTATTCATTTCCAATGAAAACAGACTCCTGATAAAATACACCCTGGTGGACGCTCACTCAGCCACAACACTCCGCTTCAGGCCCTTCCTGGCCTTCCGTGAAAGTGAGAGTCTCTGCATGGCCAATGACAGCGTAAACCGCACCATAGAAGAGGTGGACAACGGCATAGGTACCTGCCTCTACAACGGCTTCCCCACCCTATACATGCAGTTTAGCCGTAAAGTAAGCTGGGTGGACCGCCCTGACTGGTACCGGGACATAGAATATGTAAAAGACATGGAACGCGGTGTACCTTACACTGAAGACCTCTGGGTACCCGGCTATTTTGAAATTCCCATCCGCAAGGGAGAGAGCATAATCTTCAGCGCCGGTACTGAGCCCGTGAAGCCCCGCTCACTCAAAACCATGTATGAGAATGAGATAAAGAGCCGCACTCCACGCTCCAGCTTCTTTAACTGCCTCAAGAACGCCGCAAAGCAGTTTTACCTCAAAGAGGGTGACCGCATGTACATCCTCTCAGGCTATCCCTGGGGCAAAATACTGGCCCGCAACTCCATGATGGCACTGCCGGGCCTGACACTGGCCATTGACCACAAGGCTGACTATGAAGCCATAATGCACACCTTCCTCCACGCCCTGGAGCACTTTATGCGTACCGGCGAAACAGACAGCCGCATAGAAGGCATAGACCTTCCGGACATACCACTGTGGACCGTCTGGGCCATACAGCAGTATGACAAGAATTACGGCCATGAACAGACACGTGCCCTATACATGCAGGCTCTGTGCAAGATACTGGACTATATTCTGGACGGAGGTCACCCCAACCTGCGCGTTGACCCGCAGACCGGGCTTCTGGAGACACTGGGTACAGCCCAGCCGGTTTCATGGATGAACTCAGTGGTGGACGGTCTGCCCGTGATTCCCCGCAGTGGAAAATTAGTGGAGTTCAACGCCCTGTGGTATAATGCCCTCTGCTTTGGAGAGGAACTGGCTCGTGAGAATCCTGACCTTGCTCCACGCGCCCGCGTGTGGTCAGAAACCGCTCATAAGATGGCGCCGGAGTTCATAGACACCTTTATGACAGAGGCCGGTTATCTGCATGACTATGTTGACGGCACTTACGCTGACGTGGAAGTCCGCCCCAATATGGCAGTTGCCATAGGTCTTCAGTACTCACCTCTGGACCGCCGACAGCGCAAGGGCGTCCTGGATTTTGTCACCCGTGAGCTCCTGACACCCAAAGGCCTGCGCTCCCTCTCACCCAAAAGCTACCGCTACCGCCCCGCCTACCTGGGCAATCCGCGCGAGCGCGAGCTTGCGCTTCATCAGGGACCGGCGCGTCCGTGGCTCATGGGCTTCTATGCTGACGCGTACCTGCGCGTATTCGGAATGAGCGGCGTAAGCTACATAGACCGCATGCTCATAGGCTTTGAAGATGAGATGTCACAGGGCTGCATAGGCTCCTTGTCACAGCTCTATGACGGAAACCCGCCCTATACCGGACGCGGAGCCGTATCTCACGCCACTAATGTGGCAGAGGTCCTCCGCACATTGCGTACCCTCAAAAAGATGATGTAACCCACCCTGTTCCATAAAAAAATAATTCCAATGAAAGCGTTAATGTTCGGGTGGGAGTTCCCACCTCATATTCTGGGCGGTCTGGGAACCGCCAGCTATGGCCTCACAAAGGGCATGTGGGAGTGCGGCGACATGGAAATAAACTTTGTCATACCCAAGCCCTGGGGTGACGAGGACCGCTCTTTTGCCAACATAATAGGCGCATCACAAGTGCCCGTGGCCTGGCGTGATGTAAGCCGCGAGTATGTGGAGACACGCATAGGAAAGGTTATGGACCCTGACCTGTACTTCAGACTCCGTGACCACATATATGCTGATTTCAACTACATGCGCACCAATGACCTGGGATGCATTGAATTCTCAGGACGCTATCCTGACAACCTCCTGGAGGAAATTAACAATTACTCCATCACTGCCGGAGTCATTGCACGCACCCTTGACTTTGACATAATCCACTCTCACGACTGGCTTACATATCCTGCCGGAATACACGCCAAGCAGGTAACAGGCAAGCCCCTGGTGATTCACGTTCACGCCACAGACTTTGACCGCTCAAGGGGAAATGTAAATCCCACCGTCTTTAACATAGAGCGTGACGGCATGATAAACGCTGACCACATAATCACCGTCAGCAACCTCACCCGTGACACAGTGATTAACCACTACGGCATAGACCCCGCCAAGGTTACAACCGTCCACAACGCCGTTATCCCGCTGAGCCGGGAACTCCTGGACGTGGAAGTCACCAAGCCCAAAGAAAAAATTGTCACCTTCCTGGGCCGCATCACCATGCAGAAAGGTCCGGAATACTTTGTTGAGGCAGCCGCCAAAGTGCTTAAGAACCAGCACAACGTCCGCTTTGTCATGGCCGGTTCCGGTGACATGATGGACAAGATGATTAACCTTGTGGCCCGCCGCGGCATTGCTGACCGCTTCCACTTCCCGGGCTTCATGAAAGGAAAGGAAGTGTATCAGATGCTTAAAGCCTCTGACGTGTATATGATGCCCTCTGTTTCAGAGCCTTTTGGAATCTCACCCCTTGAAGCCATGCAGATGGGCGTGCCCTCCATAATATCCAAACAGAGCGGCTGCGCGGAGATTCTCAATAACGTCATAAAGACTGATTACTGGGACATAGACGCCATGGCTGACGCCATCCACTCCATAATAACTTATCCGGCCATGTATAACCAGCTCCGCAATGACGGTCTGGCTGAGGTGGCCGGCATAACCTGGGACAAGGCCGGCAAGAAAGTGATTGACATTTACAATAGCATCCTCAACCGCTGATAACCCTGCATTATTTAACTCTAAGAAAAAAGTATAATCCTGATAAGTCTGATAATTCTGATATGAAAGCCATATGTTTTTGCATGGAATTACACCAGCCCATGCGCCTGAAACGCTACAGGTTCTTTGATATAGGAAATGACCATTATTACTATGATGATTTCCTCAATGAAGACATCCTCACACGCCTTGCACAGCAGAGCTATATCCCCACAGCGCGCACACTGCTCAAGATGATAGAGGACAGCGCGGGTAAGTTCCGCTGCGCCATCTCAGTCACAGGAGTTGCCATGGAACAGTTTGAGCGTTACGCCCCTGAATTCATGGACCTCCTTAAGAAACTTGCCGCAACCGGAAACGTTGACTTCCTGGCCACCACCTATGCACACTCACTGGCCTCCCTGGCTGACCCTGAGGAGTTTGCCGCCCAGGTGAAAATGCAGACAGCCGCCATTGAGGAGCGCCTGGGCGTCAAGCCGCTGGTACTTCACAACACACGCATGATTTACTGTGATGAAATGGCTCCCCAGATTCTGGATATGGGCCTCAAGGGCGTGCTCACTGAAGGCGCCAAGCACATTCTGGGCTGGAAGTCGCCTGATTACGTTTACGCCGCCTCCTCAGCTCCCAAACTTAAGATGCTGCTGCGTAACCCCAAGCTAAGTGATGACATCAGCTTCCGCTTCAGTGACAGCTCATGGGACGCATATCCCCTCACTGCTGACAAGTACATGGACTGGATAGCCTCAACTCCCGCAGAGGAACAGGTCATAAACATCTGCCTGGGTATGGACACCTTTGGCGGTCTGCATCCCGCGGAAACCGGCATCTTCCAATTCCTGGAGGCCCTGCCGCGTTTTGCAGCGGAAAGAGACATCAGATGGGCCACACCCTCTGAGATTGTTAAGAAAGTAAAAGCCGTGGACCAGCTCTCTGTGATCCACCCCATTTCTGATGCTGATGAAGCCCGTGACACTTCAGCATGGCTCGGTAACGACCTTCAGGCTGAAGCCTTCCGCAAACTATACAGCGTGGCGGAGCGTGTCCGCCTCTGTGATGACAGACGCCTCAAACAGGACTGGGATTATCTTCAGGGAAGTGACCACCTGTACTATATGTCCACCAAGCACTTTGCTGACGGTGCGGCCCACAGCGCGTTCAGCCCTTATGACACCCCCTTCCAGGCCTTTACAAACTACATGAACGTACTCAGTGACTTCATTGTTCGCGTTGAAGAGCAGTATCCCCTGTCCATTGAAAACGAGGAACTTAACTCACTGGTGACCACCATACGCAACCAGGCCACAGAAATTGAGACCCTCAACAAAGAACTGGCATCCATGCGTAAGAACGTAGAACAGTACAACATAGAACACCGTGACCGCCGGGCCATTGCTGACAACGCCTTAGAAGAAACCGCCGCAGACGCAGACATAAAATAACTCCGCGGTAATTTCCCGTAACCCGCTATAACTAAGGCTCCTTCTCAGAAAAAGAGGGAGCCTTAGTTTTGTCTGGCCATTCAGAAAGTCCTTCCGGTACCCACAAAAGCTCACTGCATGGAAAGAAATTCAACAAGTATACGGGTAAATTTCTCCGCACCAACATCAGAAAGATGGTCAGGGTCATGGAAATCCTCATCAGTGAAAAGCTCACTGTCATAGAGGTCAAGGTATTTTAAACCGTACTTAGATACAAGCCGATGTGTAAGAACTTGCATCTCTACATATTGCTCCTTATCAGTGTTTTCCCGGAATGTCTTCCACACAGGAGTGGTCACTAAAATACACTCTATACCATTCCTGTTACATAGCTCCACTGTCTGCTCCAAAAGCTGTAATACTTCTTCAGGGCGGCCGGAGGCTTTTCTTGTCAGTCCCTCAGCACGTTTCTTCCCATATTCTTCCCATCCTATTGACCTGTTATTGAGATCAAATCCCAATCCGAATCCCAATGAGTCACAAATATTCCACTCCTGCGTAACCAGAAGGCCGCGCAAGCGCCCTATGTAATCTTCAAAGCTATATAGACATAAATTATATTTGGAGAAATCTGAATGAAGGGGAAGTTTCATTCCCACCTTATACTCCACACACAAAGCCGGATCAACGTCTTCAAGATGCTGTTCCCTGAAAGTGAAGTATGAAACAGAAATTATAATCTTCTTCAGATTAGACATCAACGGAAGATATTCATCTAATAAAGCGCGGTCATACTCTGGAGTTTGGTATATGTTGGCAAGATTAAACGTACTGTCACCCAGAACATCAGGTTTCACACCGTAGTAGGTATGTGAAGAGCCCAATATCAGGGTGCTCACCTTGTCTCCGTTCTGACGCATCCAGCGGTCTTTATAGCTGTAAGAACTGGGCAGGTTACGCACCACAATCTCTCCGGCTAAGAACAGCAGGCATACTATACAGGAAAATAATAAGATGTTCTTCAGGAAACGGTTCATAAGCCTAAAACAGGAAATAAATGAATTGCTCCGCTGTTCCGGAGATTAACAGTATAAACATGAACGTCACTATATAAATTGTCCAGCGTACTGTCTTGAACCGTGTAAGCCCTGTGCCTGAAAAGTCAAAAGGTGTTTCCTTATTCCGTGAGAACCACTCAGCAATTAACATGATTAAACAGTAACTCAGAGCAGTCTTTGCTTTAACTACTTCTGTAACAGGAGCACTGAACATCAAGCGAATATAGTGGAATGCATCTGCCAGATGATCAGACCTGAAAATTATCCAGCCTGTCATGACCAGCAGAAAGGTAACACCCATCAAAAAGGTATCCCTGAAGTAAAGTGGAACTGTCTTTGCTTTAACGCCCTCCCCGGCTCTCTGTTTTCTGAAGAAAATATGAGGCAGCTGCAGCAGGGCATGATACGCGCCCCAGACTATAAAAGTATAATTGGCTCCATGCCACAGACCACTGGTAAGAAATACTAAAAATGTATTGGCTGTTGTCCGTACTTTCCCTTTTCTGTTGCCTCCAAGCGGGATATACACATAATCGCGGAACCACGATGTAAGAGAAATGTGCCAGCGCTTCCAAAAGTCATTCATCCCTTTAGAGAAATATGGAAAGCGGAAATTACGCATCAGCTCCACACCAAAGAGCCGGGCCACACCTATGGCAATATCAGAATATCCTGAAAAATCACAGTAAATCTGGAAAGTGAACAGGAATGCGCCCATCCACAGGTTCTGAGCGCCGGCATAGGAATAATCTCCGAAGATGGAGTCAACAACGGGGGCGGCATTATCTGCCACAATCATCTTCTTGAACAACCCCCAGAGTATCAGCCTCATTCCTTCCACAGCACGCTTATAATCAAAAGTACGTGTATTTAGGAACTGGGGAAGAAGATTTGTGGAGCGTTCTATAGGGCCGGCAACAAGCTGGGGAAAGAAGGCTATAAAGACCGTAAAGGCAATAAAATCCTTGGTAGGTTCTGTTAACTTACGGTAAACATCTATACTGTAACTCAAGGCTTGAAATGTATAAAATGACACACCCACAGGAAGAATCAGGTCAAGAGTCACGGCATCTACATCCCAGCCCACAACAGTCATTGCATCAGCAAAACTTTGGCTGAAGAAATTAAAGTACTTGAAAACGCCTAATATCACTAAGTTAATCAGCACATTGGTCCACAGAGCTGACAATGCGCGTGAGCGGTTCTCCCTGTATCGCCTTATCAGCAGTCCACTGTAGAAACTGCATACAGTGGTAAAGAAAATCAAAAGCAGAAAAACAGGATTCCACCATCCGTAAAAGACATAGCTGGCTATGATTAACAGAATATTCCTGCTCTGACGACTTTTGCACAACTTCCAGTGCAGCAGAAAGACCACAGGCAGAAACAGCAGAAATTCAAATGAATTAAAAAGCATGGCTATCCCTTTACAACAGACTGAGTTTTCCAGACTGCAAAGATAATAAAAGATTCCCCGATGTAGAAACTGTACTGCATTGGGGAATCTGTCTCAATTACAGTTAAACGCCTGTTACATAAAATATGCAACGGCTCTAACTCTTATCGCACCAGCTGCTTGGAAACGCTATTGCCGCGTTTAACCAGATATACACCGGGGGTGAGTGACTGCAAATCACTGCTCACAGGACATCCGTTGATGTCATAAACTTCTGATGCGCCATCACGGGCATCCACTGTCACGTCAGCTATGCCGGACTTTACTGTTACTGTTATCTCAACCGTTGCGGTCAGGCCGTTAATGGTAGTGGCGGTAATGGTAGCGTCACCCTCCGCAACTGCCGTTACGGTTCCGGTGCTGTCCACCGTTGCCACTTCTTCATTGCTTGAGCTCCAGGTAACGGAAGTGTCAAATGCGTCAGCCGGAAGCACTGTAGCTTCAACGGTAAAGGAGTCACCGGTCTCCAGTACCTGTGACACGGGATTTACACTTACAGAGGTAGGAACAGTGCCCACATACACGCGCACAGGCTCTGAAGCCCAGCGTGAGTTGGCATAGTCAAGAGCATGGAAATTATAAACACCGTCAGGAACCTCAGGAACAGTGAAACCAAGAGAATATGTAGGTGTCTTATCAGTCAGAGGCAAGGTATAATACATTATATCATTCATACACATACCTCGTGAGTCCGTCATCATCAGGGCTGGACTGAAATTAACGGAATTCCCTGAAGGATTATACATGGTGGCGTAAACTGTCACTGATTGTCCGGGTACAAATTCAGTGGTCTTAGGTTCAAGTTCAGCATAACACGGAGCGTCCAGGCCCTCAGGGCTGGAACCGTCCAGCGTACACGCGCCATTTTCAGCCACACGCACTGTGACATACTGGCTCTTCCCATAAGGAATCAGCACCGGTTGCCATACATTTCCGCCAGCGGGCAGTACCACCGGAGATGCCTTATACTCACCGGCTTCCATATGGAAAGGAAGATAAGCACGAATCAGTGCAGTACCTGATGAACTTCCGTCTTCACTCAGACCATCAAAGGTATATTCCTGACCCATAAGATATTCCACATCCCTGTCAGCGCCTGTGAGCGCCACACCGGTATAAAGTGTAACAGGGTTAGAGGAATAGTTAAAGAAACCGTTAGTCCTGGTACCGTCCTGCCCAAACCAGAATGAACGATACTGAGTAGAGAACTCAAAGCCCCCGTTTGCCATTAAGTTAAGGGCCATTTCTGAGGGTTCTCCCTCAAGTGGCTTCACTCCTATTACAGCCTCCTGACCGGAATTATAACCACCGCTTGAGCCACCTATGCCCTGTGAGTTGGGATTAAGCGCTGAAAGGAGGAAGTAACCGTCTGAAGTGCCTCCCCAGCCCCAGTTTATGTGATAATATCCATCACTCCTGTAACCGTCACACACAAAACAGTGACCGCCGGTACTGGACTGACCCGCATATATCACGGGGCGTCCGGCCTCAAGCTCTGCATACATCATGTCATCCCATTCCTGAGCGCTGAAATAGTCACGTTTCAGATAACGGGCTGAAGGGTCAAATCCAAAATTGTCAACCAGCGCGCCGGGTATACGCACAGTAAACGCACCTGAAGCCGAGGGAGAATAATTCATATTCACACTCACACCCGCGCCATACATAAGAGTGGCTACGGCAGTACCCTGGGCTGTAGTATAGGAGGATTTGTAGGAATCCTTCATATTATTCCAGTCAAAGGTAGTAGCTCCATAGTCAAATGACAGAGTCTTACCCTGCCATGTGTAGGAATGGGTTCCTGTGCCCTTACCGGCCGGACAGCGGTGATAATAGATTACCTGTGACATTGCCGTGGCCACACATCCGGTTACAGAGCGTGAGCCGTTCAGTGTGGGACACAGATTGTTAAAAGGTGCTGATTGATTCCAGATGGTGGTGACAAGATAAGGTATTTCAGCACGGTTCTGAGCTGCGGCAGCGTAAGTGATGCCGTTAGCCTTCATATACTCAATCTGATCAGCATAGCAGTCCAGCCACCACTGCATGTCAGCAGGAATGTTGTCAGCATCAAAATTGTCTCCATAGCCCAAAACTGCCGGAGCACAGTCATCAGCAGGAAGCACCACATAGCGGCTGTCTGATTCCATAACATAGACGGCAGCATGGGCACTCCGGTCCTTGACCGTGATGGCCAGACGGGTTGACGGGGCATTAACTCCGGCCACACGGAGCTGTCCCTGGCCTGCGGCGCGCTGAAGGGCCGCCTCAGGAGAAAGATGCGCGGCACGTGATGTCACTGATGACAGAAGAGCCACACACAGGCCATAGCGTAATAGTGTAGAAAAGGTCATAATGTTATAATGTGATTAACAAATTGGTCCTATATATCCATATCTTTATTCAGTCAGCGTTTTACCAGACGGCTGTATAGTTCCTCAAAGGTAACATCCGGATTAAGGCTCTCTCCGGGATGCGGACGCGACGTCTGCACTATTGTACTCCTCACAGCAGTAAGCCAGCGGAAACGCTCCTCAGCCGGAAGCCCGGCCAGCGGCCCACCTTCCGGATGCCCGCAACCTATGGTAACAAAGCTTACCAGCTGGTGCCCCAGAGCCTCAGTATCACAGTCAGGGCACAGCATGGAAACGGCCTGCAGGTCATCTGTCAGACGCACCCACACCTTGCGCAGGCGTTTACACATCATAAGCAGCCCCACATTCACGCACTCGCCGCGTTCCACATCAGGCACCACTCTTATGACAGAATACTCATACAGGTGTTTGGGCTGTTCACTATCTTCTGCTTTCATATTCCTTGACTGCATTTTGGGTAAACACATCTGCATGCTTTAAACGCTCAGTGAGAAACTCCACATAAATCTCACGCATCTGGGCTGGAGAGTAATCAGTATTTGGGTCATGAAGCCACTGATCAGGAATCATATCCACTATCTCCCGGAAAATCTCAGGACTCAGCCGCCTCTTGAATTCCTCATTCACAGCCTGCAGTTCAGAAGCCTTATGTATCAGCGCATGCTCACGGACGTAGGGGAAAGCTGATTCTGACGCCTTATGATGGTCAGACATGGCATGATGAAAGAAAAGAGAAGCCCCATGGTCAATGAGCCAGCTCTCTCCGTGCCACACCAGCATATTGGTATTACGCGGCGTACGGTCAATATTAGTAAGAAAAGCATCCAGCCAAACTATCTCTGAGGCCAGACGGGGGCTCACAGGATTAGCCCACGGGTCCATGGTCATGGCTCCGCGCAGGAAGTGCATACCCAGATTGGTACCGCGGCTCAGGCGCAGAAGGTCTTGTATCTCCGGGTCTGACTCAGTCCGCCCAAAGTTCTCATCCACATCCACCAGAATAAGTTCAGGAACTTTCAGCCCAAGCCTACGGGCAACTTCGCCACCTATCAGCTCAGCCACCAGAGCCTTACACCCATGTCCTGCCCCACGCAGCTTAATGACATAGTCAAAGCCGTCATCTGCATGCCCCAACAGTGGTAGAGAACCTCCCTCGCGCAGCGGAAGGCTATAATGCACCATTGTCTGATGCCGTAAACCCGTCTCCTTACCTTCAGATTCCATATTACCTCATTTAACCATTGTCCTGCCTCTGATAACAGATGTAAGACAGGCTCCCATAAAACTTCTGCAAAGATAACTTATTTGGCTCTAATAATCAATTACTGCATTAATTCTGCAACACACCGTCCCCTTCCGGAAAACTCAAATATTCCCCGAACGACCTCACAAACCAGAATATCACATTTTTAGATTATTCCTTTTAGGTACTTCATCCCCACCCTTTTCTGATTCCCAAACAATATCTCCAAACAGCCCCACGCAATGCCCCTCAAACCGAAATCAAGCACATTCCTTTATATGTTTTATGCATCATACATCGCTGTACTGGACAAAAAAGTACATATTTTATCCAGTACAGCGTATTTATTGGATAAAAATGACTATTTTTGCCTCAGGTCTTTCTCAGATAAACATAGTCATTATAGAAGATTTGCCGTGACTCTCTTCTTTATGAGAAATACAATCTAACACCATTTGAAATGAAAAATATAATCCTCAATCAAAGAGCTGAACGTGACGAGCTGATGGCCCGCCCATATCAGCAGCGAAATACTAGATATAATTTTGAAGAGTTACTTGCTAATCCACTAATCAAATTGATCACAGGGCCTCGTCGTGCTGGAAAGTCCGTATTTGCATTACTTATGTTGCAGGGTAAGAACTTTGCCTATCTCAATTTTGATGACAACCTTCTGCTTGAAAACTGGGATGAGGATGTAGTAATGCAGATGCTTGCTGATGTCTATCCGGGCTATGAATATCTGTTACTTGATGAAATACAGAACTTGCCTGATTGGGATTTATGGGTCAACAAGCTATATCGTAGAGGTAAGAATTTGATTATCACAGGTAGCAACGCCAAGATGTTGAGCAGTGAGATGGCAACGGTTCTGACCGGACGATACCTCCAGATTGAGATGCTGCCGTTCAGCCTTGAGGAAACGATGCGCTGGAAAAATGTCAATCCCGACCTTGAAGAACAATCAGCTCAGGCTATTGTGGTCGCCGATGATTATATGCGTAATGGTGGCTATCCCGAAACCATACAGGCACGCAACATCACTAAAAGCTATCTATCCACGCTATTTGACTCCATTCTTCTGAAAGACGTTGCAAAACGCCACAAGGTCAGGAACACAACAGATTTATATAATCTTGCCACTTACCTACTGTCCAACTTCTGTAATCCTATATCGGTAAATGATCTTGCATCAGAATTGGGGTTATCAAGCGTAACCACAACAAAAAAATTCTGTGAATATCTTGCTGAACCTTACCTTTTCTTCTATCTTCCGCGCTTCAACAACAAGATGAAGCTGATGAAAAAAGCACCCAGTAAGGTATACGTTGTAGATAACGGATTCGTGCAAAGCACGGCTTTCAACCTGAGCGAAAACCTCGGCAGACTTTTGGAGAACCAAGTATTTGTGGAGCTGTTACGTCGCGGCTACATTCCCGGTAAAACATTATTCTACTATCGTACTCGCAATGATAAAGAGATAGATTTTGTTACGCGAAAAGGAAGTAAAGTGGAGCAGCTCATTCAGGTGTGTTACGAGATGTTTTCTGAGAAAACTCGCAAACGTGAATTTGAAGCCCTCGTCAAAGCAGCAGAGGAACTTCACTGTGACAATCTTATTGTCTTAACCAACTCTCAACGAGAGACTATTGTATGGAAAGACAAAATAATTAATGTAATCTCAGTGAGATGAGACTCATGAACCAATAAGATTCTTTGTTCAGATATAGAGAGAAGGTGTTGAAAGCACCTAAACTAACTCCCCGCTGAAACTCTGTTAATAACTTGAGTCTCAGCGGGGAATTACTTGCGTGAACCGGAGGGGATTCGAACCCCTGACCGTCTGCTTAGAAGGCAGATGCTCTATCCAGCTGAGCTACCGGTCCCTGCTTTCGGCTGCAAAATTAACCACTTTCCCGCTCTTTTGCAAGTATATAAAACTTTTTCTCCACATGACGTGTTATAAATATACAGATTTAAGAACAATAATACATTGTAAAACACATATTAGACAAAGATATTATGAGCGATTTTAACAGTTTTATCAATGAAGACAAACCCACTCTGGTTGACTTTTTTGCAACTTGGTGTGGACCGTGTAAAATGATGAGCCCCGTTATTGAGGAAGTTAAGAACAAGGTTGGTGACAAGGCCAACGTCCTCAAGGTGGACATTGACAAGAATCCTGAACTGGCTGACAAATATAACGTACGCTCAGTACCCACCATTATCCTCTTCAAAAATGGTGAAGCAGTATGGCGCACCGTGGGTGTTCAGCCTGAGGACCTGCTTGTAGCTAAGATTTATGACCACCAGCATACTAAATCTGATGAGTTTTAAATACCTGAAAAACTTTTGAAAAGGGAGAAATCCCAATCCCTAATCCTAATCCTCTTGTAAAACCTGGTCAGACATAAGCGCTGCTCAGGTTTTTTTATTATATTTGCACCGGAAACGGTGCCGTTAAGGAATGTCAGGTGTGACATTCCGGGCTTAATAGGGAACCGGGTGTAAGTCCCGGACAGTCCCGCTGCTGTGAACTCTTGATACCGTAAGACACTTTAAGGCCACTGCTATAAAAGGTGGGAAGGCCGGTCAGAGAAACGGTGAGAGTAAGTCAGAAGACCTGCCGTATCTGCTATTATCAGGGCTGAAGCGGCGCGGACTGCCACAGTCTTCATCACATCTCATTTCACGGTGTACTCTGAACACACGTGAGACTGCCCCGCTTGCGGAGGTTCCGGATAATAGCTGAACATGATTATGGCTTTCATATCATGTTTGACTATTTTTTTTGTAACCTCTTTTTCTGCCGGAAATGAGAATGATGACCGTAATTAAGAGCCTTTTTCCCCCATATTGGTTAAATACAGGGCGGTCAGGCATTGATTGATTTTATTCACGCAGTGAAGGAGTTATACGGTTGCATAACGACTGAAGCAAGTGCATAAAAGCAACAATGGATGACCGAGGCGATGATAGTAACGAATGAAATATAATTAAGAATACAATAGAAGTTAAAAATATCCTTATTAATGCCTGACAACCCAAATATAATTAGTTACATATCGCATCTCGCGGACATCTTTTGGCCTGTGTGTCAGTCACAGTGCCACAGCACTGCTCCCTCAACTCAAGCCAAAATCTGCTCCACGATATGCGACCCTGTTTTTAACAAATATTGGGGAACAGGCTCTATGTCCCCCGTGTATATGTGCAGGCTGCTGTGTGTGGTCTGCGCAATGCTCGGGGCACATGCGGTCCCGGCTGCTGAATATTCTCGTACGGACAGCGATACGCTTTACCACCTTCCTGAATTCACCGTTTCTGAAGTCAGTAAAAAAGAAATAATTCCGGGCCGGACCCTCTCCGGTAAACGCCTGGAGGCTCTGCGTGAGCACTCCGTGGCTGATGCCCTGCGCTACTTCTCAGGCGTGCAGATTAAAGATTACGGTGGCATTGGCGGCATAAAGACCATTAACATCAGAGGCATGGGCAGCCGCCACGTGGGCGTGAGCTACAACGGCGTTGCATTGGGTAACGCTCAGAACGGCCAGATAGACCTGGGACGCTACTCCATGGAAAACGTAGAGTCAGTCAGCGTTTACAACGGAAACCACAGTGGAGCCTTCCTTAACGCACGTGACTATGCCAGTGCCTCCAATGTCTACATCCGCACCCGCAGACCCTCACGCAACGGAAGTGAGCGCTCACACCTGAGCGCATCAGTTGGCGTCGGGAGCTTTGGACTTATCGCTCCTGAAATAAACGCAGAACTGTTTGCCGGAGAATCCCTGTCATTCTCAGCCTCAGCAGCCTTCACCCATGCTGACGGAAAGTACCGTTTCAGATACAAGCGCCTTAACTACGATGGCACCCCGGCCTATGACACAACCGCCGTGCGCCGCAACGGTGATATTACCGCCGCCCGCGTTGAACTTGGCGCTTACGGATTACTTCCCACAGGAACCTGGCAGGCCATGCTGTACGCATATGGTTCTGAGCGTGGCATCCCCGGGGCTATAGTCAACAATGTCTTCCGCAACGGAGAAAGACAGTGGGACCTCAATATCTTCTCTCAGGGCACTGCACAGTGGAACACCGGGCCTGTGGAACTTCGCGCAACAGCCAAATGGAGCCGTGACTATATGCGCTTCCTGCGTGATGACCCAAAAGAAATATATCTTAACAATAAATATTACCAGCAGGAAGGCTATCTATCCATGGCAGCCATGATTACGCCCCTGAGATGGCTCACAGCCTCACTGGCGGTGGACGCTTGGGTAAACACCATGAATGCAAATTTGCGCAATTTTGCCTCTCCGCTGCGGTTCACGGAAATAGGCGCCGCCTCAGCAGTCATAAATATGCCACATCTGCGTGTTCAGGCCTCCATGGTGCTTTCCGGAGTTCAGGACCGTGCACGCAATATTTCTGACACATATAGAAGAACCTGGCTGCCGTCACTGTTCTTAAGTCTCCATCCGCTCAGAACTGACCGCTCCTTAACTCTTAATGCCTTTGCCAAGAAAAGCATGCGCATGCCCACATTCAATGACCTATACTATACAGAAATTGGCAACAGCAGCCTTACTCCGGAATACACCTTCCAGTACTCAGGGGGAATCCGCTGGGAAAAAGGCATAATGACACTCTCCGCTGACGCATACTATAACCGCGTCACTGACAAGATAGTGGCTTATCCCGCCGGACAACAGTTCCGCTGGACCATGCTTAATCTGGGGCGTGTAAATATTACCGGAGTGGAACTTAACGCATCCACAACCTTTGACATCAGACAGGTAAACATAAACGCTCTGGCTGAGTACACCTTCCAGAGGGCTGTGGATGACACGGACCCGGCTGACAGCTATTATCATCACCAGATACCATACATTCCCCGCCATAGCTTCAGCTTCAGTGCCGGCATGCAGTGGCGCGGCTTCTCACTTAATTACAGCACCATATACACCGGAAAACGTTACTGCGCCCAGGAAAACACCATATATAATCTGGAACAACCCTGGTACACGCATGACCTCAGCGCAGCTTTCGCTTTCACACTCAAGAAATACAGCTGCTCAGTAAACGCTGAATGTAACAACATCTTCGGACAGGACTACGAAGTCATCAGGAATTATCCCATGCCCGGACGTAACTTCAAAATAACACTCAGAATCAGGATATGAACCCAACACGACTTTTAACCCTCATCAGCGCTGCCCTCATTATGTCAGCCTGTGACAACACCCACAGCCATGGCGAGCCGGAACCTGACAACACACCCGGTAACAACCAGGCCGCTTACGGAACCGTAACCGTCACTGTACTGGAGTATAATCCCGCCCCGGGCCAATTCATAAATGAGCTTCCACCATATACTGACGGAGATGATGCCGCAGCCATGGCCACAGCCGCACAGAAGCGTCTGAATGACAGAAACATCATTTCACTCGGTGCCCTTGGGGGCAACATCACCTTGCGGCTGGAACGCCCCATTGCCAACATTCCCGGCACACCCAACCTCAGAGTGTGCGGTAATGCATACCTCTCCGGCACCATGCCTGACGGCACTCCATACGGCAGTGCTGAACCCGGCATAGTTGAAGTCATGGAAGACAGCAACGGCAACGGAATTCCTGATGACGGACCATGGTTCATGCTCAGAGGAAGTGAGTATGAACGTATGCAAAAAGTGACCGTCAGCTACCTCAGACCTGACTCACACCAGGGTGACATATTTTATACACTGACAGGGGAGGACGGCACTACTGAGACAGGGGTCTTACCACATCAGAACACCTATCATGAACAGCCATATTACCCCTTATGGCTATCTGAAAATGAGCTTACCTTCACCACCTGGATGCTTCCGCCCAACGGAATTTATGACACAGAAAGCGGTCTTTACCGCCTTCTGGCGCCGGAAGGTTATGCTGATTCATACCCTAACAATGACATCCGCAGCGCTCTCTACATCTCTGACGCCGTTGATTCACAGGGAATTAAGGTTAACCTTAAAAAGATAAACTTTATCCGCGTCACCACAGCCGTCTTACAGCACAACGGAGCCCTGGGTGAATGTTCCACTGAAATATCCGGCATAGAATGTTTAAACAGATAATATTTTCCCTTCTGCTCTCCACGCTCATCCATGTCATGACAGGATGCCGCGGAGACATACTCCTCCCCCCTCCGGAGCATACAGCCGTCACAGGCGGCCAGGACGGTCCCGTGGCAGGCTTTTACCTTCTGAATGAGGGAAATATGGGTAGTAACCGCGCTGAGATAGACTACTTTAATCTTCATCAGGGCACCTTTATCCGCAATATCTACACAGCCATGAACCCTGATGCAGTCAAGGAGCTTGGTGATGTAGGCAATGACCTCCTCATAGCTCACGGACAGCTCTACGCCACCATAAACTGCTCTCACAAGGTGGAAGTGATGCAAGCCTCAGACGGGCGCAGAATAGGCCAGATTGACATTCCCAACTGCCGCTTCCTTGCAGCTGATGAGCATCATCTTTATGTCAGCAGTTATGTAGGACCGGTACAACCTGACCCGCATGCTCCGCGCGGAGCCGTGTTCCGCATTGATCCTGTCACGCTACAGATTGACGGGATTGCTCAGACCGGTTATCAGCCGGAGCAGATGGCTATTGCGCAGGGAAAACTTTATGTGGCCAATTCCGGCGGATACCGCGCGCCTGATTATGACAACACGCTGACTGTCATAGATCTGGAATCATTTACCGTAACAGGGAGCATCTATGTTGCACCCAACCTGTATGGCATCATCTATGATGAAGCGCGCCATCAACTTCTGGTTTCTTCTCAGGGAAACGACACAGACATTCAGTCTGACGTCTACACAGTCTCTGTACCTGACGGCTCTGTTACAGGCTCTTTAGACATTAGATGTAACCGCATGGCCCTTCACGATGACTGCCTGTACATTATTTCAAGAGAACCCGGAAGCAAAAAAACTTCATTCATAAAATATGATCTTGAAACCGAAACACGGAAAGGGTCTTTCATCACTGCTCCCTCACCTGACATGACCACGCCTTACTGTCTTGCAATAAACCCATACAACGGGGACATATATGTGGGTGACGCGCGCAATTACGTTTCCTCAGGGCGCCTCCACTGTTTCAGTTCCTCGGGGGAGTACCGTTGGACAGTCACCACAGGAGACATCCCGTCATCCATTGCCTTTTATATTCTTTAGAATCCGGGCTATAAGCTCACTTTCAAACCCTCTGCCCACGGCGTAACGAAACATCTTCACCCTACCCTCATAGGACATGCTCTCTTCCGGTCCCAGCTGGCGTTGCTTTACCCTGAGCACACGTCTGAGTATCTGCTCATACTCATGTGTATCAATATCTTCCAGGGCGGCAGTGCTTGTTGGGCGGTCAATTCCCTTGGAGTATAGCATCACCAGAATTTTACGCCGTCCCCAACCTGAGAATCTGAGTTTATCACGTACATATGCACGTGCAAAGCGCTCATCATTCAGGTAGCGCTGCTCTTTTAGCTCAGCTATAATCTTTTCTGTTTCTGAAGACGTAGCGCCCCAGCCGGCCAGTTTCCGGCGTATCTCAGCTACAGAGTGTTCAGCGCGTGCACACAAGGCCTGAGCGCGCTCCAGTGGTGTCCGGCTCATGGTTTGACAGCCTTACAGTATCTTAAGCGGCCCAGATAGTCACGCATGACACTTATCTCGCTGAAACCCATGTGCTGCAGCATCTGCTCAAGCTCAGCTGCAAAGCGCGGATTTATCTCAAAGAACAGTGCTCCTCCAGGCTTTAATGCCACCTGTGCATACCGTCCTATGGCTCTATAAAACATAAGAGGGTCACTATCCGGCACAAAAAGGGCATAATGAGGCTCATGCAAGAGGACCCGCGCCTCCATCTCATCAGCCTCCTCTCCCGGGATATAAGGAGGATTGCTGACTATTATATCATAAATTTCAGGCACCGGTGTTAAAGTGAAAATATCGCCATGAGTCATGGCAACGGATGTGTTCAGCCGCCGGGCATTAGAGGCTGCCACTTTCAGTGCATCTTCTGATACGTCAATGGCCTCAACCACCGGGAATTTAAGCGCCCTTGCAAGACTTATGGCTATGATTCCACTGCCAGTACCCACATCCAGCACACGCAAATCCGTACGGGGGCCTGCATAATCCGTCACCAGATCCACCAGTCCGGCAGTCTCAGGACGCGGTATAAGGGTGGCCTCATTAACCTCATAATCATTACCGATGAAGCGTGCCTTACCCGTGACATACTGCACCGGTGTACCGTCAGCCACACGCCGTCCCATTTCCATCAGGCGCTCCACGGATATCTCCTCCAGCTCTCTGGTACCGTCAAGCACCATTTGAGTCATGGAAAGACTCAGAGTGTCCTCCATCAGGATGCGGGCTGTTACTTCCGCTTCATCACGCCCTAACACATCTTCTAAGAGTGCGGTCAGGCACTTGCGCAAGTCATTCAGGGTCATTGCATGAACACTTATTTAATATCCGGGGTGTCATCTTCTTCCAGATCTTCATAGAAGAAGCCGTCATCATCAGCATCAACATCCTCACCCCATTCAGACGGGTCAATATGCCTGAGGTCCTCTGCTTCTTCAGCAAGTTCCTCCTCTGTTGGCTGATATTCAAAAATGAACTCATCCTCTTCACGGACGCGGTGGTGACCGTCCAGCGGACGATGAATTATATCCGGTGTAGCCAGGCGGTTGGCATCATCAGTAATGGCACGCCACAGCACATCTTTCAGCTCTGTAAGACCCTCACCGGTCACTGCGCTTATGAACACATGCGGAACATCTGCCGGTAGAGTCTTGGCTATCTCTTCCTTCAGCTCCTCATCCAGCATATCACTCTTGGAAATGGCAAGAATACGGTGCTTGTCCATCAGCTGCGGATTAAACTCCTCCAGCTCATGCAAAAGAACCTTATATTGTTCCGTAATATCATCAGCATCAGCAGGAACCATAAACAGGAGCACGGCATTACGCTCTATATGACGCAGGAAGCGCAGGCCCAGGCCCTTACCCTCACTTGCACCTTCTATAATTCCGGGGATATCAGCCATGACAAAAGAACGGTTGTCACGGTAGCTGACTATACCCAGCTGGGGCTCCATAGTAGTAAACGGGTAATCTGCAATTTTGGGCCTGGCAGCTGACAAGGCAGAAAGCAATGTTGATTTTCCGGCATTGGGGAATCCTACAAGACCCACGTCAGCAAGCATTTTCAGCTCCAGAATCACGCTTTTCTCTATGGCAGGCTCTCCAGGCTGGGCATAACGCGGTGTCCTGTTGGTTGCACTCTTGAAATGCCAGTTGCCAAGACCCCCGCGGCCGCCCTTGAGCAGTTTCACCTCCTGGCCGTCATGAGTCACCTCACACAGATATTCTCCCGTCTCAGCGTCAAACACAACGGTTCCGCAGGGCACTTCCACAATTACATCATCTCCGTCCTTACCAAAGCTTCTGCCCCCGGCGCCACTCTGGCCGTTACCGGCAAAAATATGACGGCGGTAGCGCAACGGCAACAGTGTCCACATATTCTGGTTCCCTTTTAAAATTATGTGGCCACCGCGACCTCCGTCACCTCCGTCCGGACCACCTTTAGGGACATACTTTGCACGGTAAAAATGACGGGAACCCGCTCCACCTTTTCCGGAGCGGCATAATATCTTGACGTAGTCTATGAAATTGGAATCTGCCATTGTTTTATGTTTTTGTGATGTTATGTAATTATAACGTCTCAATACTGTCCGAGGTTGCGATGATGGCGCATAAGTTCACAAGCCTGCCTGAAATCTGTAGGCGTGCCCACATCCAGCCACGTGCCTCGTATGGGGAAATAAGTCACGCGGCCACCTCTTTTTATTTCTTCCTCTATTAATTCAGGGGCGTCCACTCTGACATTCTCCTCCATACAATTTATCACTCTGCTTTCCAGCATGTAAATTCCCGCATTGGCATAGTAAGAGTATGACGGTTTTTCTGTCAGTCCTGTCACCAGCTCAGGGTGCTTTTCATCTGTCTCAAGGATGGCAAAGGGCACTGACACCTGGTAAGGCACGGCCGCTATTGTGACCGCTGCATCCCTGCGTTTATGCTCCAGATACATATCCTCATAGGAGATGCTTGTAAGCAGGTCACTGTTCATTACCAGAGTGGTTATACCATCAGAGGGTGTGGAAAGTAATGACAGGGCGCCTATCGTCCCCAGCGGATTTACCTCTCTGATACACTTCACTTTAACACCGCATACAGGGACAGAGAAATGCTCCTCAATCTGCTCTGCAAGATAACGGGTACATACTGTTATATCTTTCACGCCGGCTGCGGCAAGCGCCTCTATATTATAGTCGATGATAGCCTTGCCCTCAATTTGCAACAGAGGTTTGGGCCGGCTCAGCGTCATGGGTCGCAGGCGCTCACCTTTACCCCCGGCCATGAGCACTGCACGGACCGGCAGACGGTTATGAGTCACCCTAAGATCCACTATCTCCATTATGCGTCCGTCCGCATCAAGACGCGGCACCAGCTGTATACCGTCTCTGCGACATTCCATAAGCAGTTCCACACAGCGGTCCTCATCAGCGGTGCGTATGGCCTTGAAATGCCTGTTACAAGCCTGTTGTGCCATGCTTTCTGTGGTGAGACCTGAAATGAGTGCCCTGCGTATATCACCGTCTGTCAGGGTACCGCTGACGCGTCCGCTCTCATCACATACAAAAAGAGTCATGGCTCTGCCGTGTGTACTCTCAGTGTTCAGCAGCTGCAGGGCCTCTAAAAGTGAGGACTTCTCACTTAATATATTAGTGTATCTCATCCGGTTCATAAAACTTTTTATCCGCCAGTTCAGCAGGAGTGAATTTTAAAATATTATCTGCCATGACTGCAGGGGTATCAGGCTGAAAATATGGATTAATCTTCCGGGCTGCCAGGGCGCTGAATTCATCACTCACAGCCGTTCTCATGGCCTGTGCTATGTTGTCTGCCGTTTCCGCACAGGTGATGACAGACGGTCCGGCTACTCGTCCTTTCTGTCTAACACCTATATTTACAGTTGGAACGCCGGCAGAGGGGACCTCTATCAGACCGCTGGAAGAATTTCCAACCACTGCCCTTACATGTGGCAGCAGAGAGAGATAACGCTGCATACCCAATGAAGGTATAAGTCTGACGCGGTCCTCATTCTCTTGCGCATATGTTTTAATCAGTTCTATTATTTCTGATGAACCGGCGTCATTATTAGGAAATGTAATTACGTACTGCATTTCAGGGAAGCGGTCCATGGCTTCAAGCATATTGCCACACTCCTGAGCAGAGCTAACCGCGCCTCGGGTTACGGGATGGAATGTCACCAGCATGGTGGGGCGGTCCAGAGACAGATTAAGAAACCGCTCCAGTTCATCTCGCGTCAGCAGTTTTACGTTATGGAGATTCCACACTCCGGGAGAACCCGTATTTACAACGCGCTCCGGATTCTCACCCATACTTATAACGCGCCGGCGGTATTCCTCTGTCTCCGTAAAATGCAGGGACGCCAGCTTGGTTATGGCGTGCCTGATACTGTCATCCACCGCGCCTTCTGTTATCTCTCCCCCGGCTATGTGTACCAGCGGAATCTGCATTATGGCAACAGCGGCAGCAGCTCCGAGCATTTCAAACCGGTCTCCCAAGATTACCACCGTATCAGGCAACAATTTTTCCAGCGCCTCAGTCACTCCACGCGCACATTCAGCCATGACAAGGGCACGTCCTGCGGGTGTGTCAGCGGCCTCCGGAAGAGGCACGCGAGCATTCACTTCAAATCCGTGAGCCGCTATTTCATTCACAGTCATACCATACTTCCGCATCAGATGCATATTAGTGGCCACAATCTGAACAGTGACATTTTCACGTCCGGCAAGTTCACGGGCCAGAGGACGTAACAGACCCCAGTCTGCCCTGGTACCGGTAATTATACAGATGTTCCGCCTGCCGGAGCTGTCTGTAAGGGTTATATTGTCTAACACACCACTCATAAGCGCAAAAATACGAAATAATAACCACATTTTCACCATACACGGATAAACTATTAACTCCTTCTCCACGTTATCAAGAAAAGCGGGTATATCTGCACTCAAAAATCACATTATGACTAAAAGCACCTCGCCACATTTCTGGAATATTGACCGTATAATGCATCTCATACTGGGTACCACACTGGTATGCGCTCTGTTGTGGCTTATAAACTACCTCAGTGATGTTCTCCTTCCATTCTTTGTGGCATGCTTCATTGCGTATGTCTTACAGCCTGTGGTGGAATTCAACCGCCGCATAACCAAGGCCAAACATCGGCTCACGCCCTCACTCCTGACAATACTTGAGGTTGCAATAGTCATTACCATCCTGATATACATATTTCTCCCGTCAGTGGTGAAAGAGCTGGATGAACTGGGCGATATTCTGAAGAGGGTGGCTGCCGGGGAGGTTTCTGTCCCAATTTACTGCGCCGCCATCCTTGATTTCATAGACCGCTTTTTTGACCCGCAGACACTGGTGACCATGCTTAACGGACAGCATATTGAGACGCTGTTATCCAAGGGCTCCACCATTCTGGAAGGCTCCATTGAAGTTCTTCTGCACACCCTGGAATGGCTTCTGACACTGGTGTATATTTTATTTATCCTTATAGACTACCCCCAGATTGTGCGTGGATTCAAGCTTATTATACCCCATAAATACAGGCCTCAGTCTTTGGAAATAATCCGTGAGGTACAGGTGAGTATGAACCACTACTTCCGTGGACAGGGCGTGGTGGCACTCTGCGCAACGGTTTTTTACTGCGTGGGCTTCTCCATTGTGGGTCTGCCTCTTGCCATCCCCATGGGCTTACTGGTGGGAATTCTTTACATGATACCGTATTTCCAGTATGTCACTCTGATTCCGGTGGCTGCAATATGTTTTATTTACTCCCTTGGCGGAGGTTTTGACTTTCTCACAGAGCTGGGTAAATGTCTTATTGTGTACGCTGTGAGCCAGAGTATATGTGACTATATAATTACTCCCCACGTGATGGGTAAGGAACTGGGCATGAATCCCGCCATCATCCTGCTGTCACTTTCCATCTGGGGTAGCCTGTTAGGAATTATTGGCATGATAATAGCGCTTCCCATAACCGCGCTGATAATGACATATTATGAGCGGTATATCTCATACCCCCGGCCTCCAAAAGAAGACCCGCCTGAAGATCCACCTGTCCGGGAAACAACTGAAGACTGAAGCTCAAACCCACACTAATATAAGCGGGCGTATCAGAAAAAGTTCTGACACGCCCGCAAAATTTACTAAATAAGAAAGTTACTTAGCGTATCGGCTGAAGTCTGCGTTACGCATGTCACCTGTTTCACTGAAGGCAGTGTGGAAAGCGAAAGCAGCCTCAAGACTGTGAGGAGTCTGGCCACCGCGGCCCAGTTTCAGATATTCACGCAGCAGAGGACGGTAATCCGGGTGAGCGCAGTTCTCAATTATGGCTTCTGCGCGCTCCACGGGGTCTTTATGGCGCAGGTCAGCGATACCCTGGTCTGTCACCAGCACGTCAACAGAATGTTCTGAGTGGTCAGCATGTGCCACCATGGGAACAATATTGCTTATCAGACCACCCTTGGAAACAGAGGGACAGCTGAAGATGGAAATATATGCGTTACGGGTAAAGTCACCTGAACCGCCTATACCGTTCATCATTTTGGTTCCGAGCACGTGTGTTGAGTTCACGGCACCGAAAATATCAGCCTCAAGGGCTGTGTTCATGGCAATAACTCCAAGACGGCGGATAACCTCCGGATTATTAGAAATCTCAGCCGGACGCATCAGAATCTTGTCATGGAAGAATTCCATGTTGCTGAACAGGTCTCTTTCCGTGTCATCAGTGAAAGTCATGGAGCATGTGCTGGCAAAAGTACACTTACCCTTTTTCATAAGCTCCAGTACTGCGTCCTGGATTACCTCAGTATACATCATGAAGCTGGGAAGTTCCTTGCTTTCACCCAGACCATAGAGAACGGCATTGGCAACATTTCCCACACCTGACTGGAGGGGAAGGAATTCGCGGGGAATACGGCCACAGCGATATTCGCTCACAAGGAAATCAACAACATTTGCACCAATCTTTGATGAGGTCTCATCAACTGCAGAGAATGACTTAACGCCGTCAAGGCTGTTGGTCTTTACAATACCCACCACCTTTGAGGGGTCAATCTTAAGAATGGGAGAGCCTATGCGGTCATTAGCAGCATAAATGGGTATCTCGCGGCGGCGGGGAGGATCCTGCAGCAGTACCACGTCATGCATGCCGTACAGACGCTTGGGAAGCGCCTCGTTCAGCTCTATGAATATCTTGTCAGCCATCATAGCATACGTGGGAATATTACCCACACCGCAGCCCAGAAGCACCTCTCCGTCAGGAGTGATATCTGCGGCCTCTATGATAGCATAATCCATCTTACCGTAAAATCCGTAACGCATTTCCTGCGCCATTTCTGACAAGTGACGGTCAAAATAATGACAGTCATGGGCGTTTATACGCTTGCGCAGGTCAGGGAGGTTCTGATAGGGCGCACGCATATTAAGAGCGTTGTTACGTGACAGAATTCCGTCAACGTGATCATTTGTGGAAGCTCCTGTGAAGAGGTTTATTTTAAACTCTTCTCCGGCCTCGTGTGCTTTTAACGCTTTTTCCGCTACCGCCTCGGTAATGGATTTGGGTGTACCGGGGGCTGTAAATCCAGAGAGTCCGAGCGTGTTGCCATGCTGAATCATCTCAGCAGCTTCTTCACGCGTAATGTAATTAAATGCCATGAACGATAGTTGATAATATTGGTTCAGTATTTAAGGTTTATTTTTAATCACGAAATTTGGGGCGCAATAATTCTCCCACAATAAATGCCCTGCGCAGGTCCTGTAATGATGTGTTTACGGCAGTCTCAGGTGTGTCAGCGTGTACGGCGGTGCTGTTACCGGCGGTGTTTTTGGGTGCGGAAACCGGAACAGGAGGAATCTGGGGATGGGAGATACTGTCCGGTCGGCTGCTTATGACGGGAGAGCCTGTAAAATTATTTACCGCATGCCTTGTGGAAGGCAGTTCCACGGCACGCGAAGAATGCCCGGCGGCTTTACTCTTGCTGAACAGCTTATATAAGAACACGCCCACCACCACTGCAATGGCAATAATTTGGTCCATCTCCATTTATTTTATATTTTTGCACAAAAATACTTAAACTTGTGCAAAGGCACAAATTTTTTATGGAAAAACCAGACAACACACCATCCCTCTCTCATACACTCCCTTCTAAAAAGCTCTTCATTGAAACATATGGCTGCCAGATGAATGTAGCGGACAGTGAAGTTGTGGCATCCATCATGCAGATGGCTGACTATGACATTACTGACAGTATTGAGAACGCTGACGCGGTACTTCTGAACACCTGCTCAATACGTGATAACGCTGAGCAGAAAATCATTGGACGCCTGCAGTTCCTTAACTCACTGAGGCGCAAGCGCAGCGGCAAACTCATAATAGGCGTTATAGGTTGCATGGCTGAACGTGTAAAGGAGGACCTTATAGCCAATCACGGCGTGAGCCTGGTGGCAGGTCCGGATGCGTATCTTGACCTCCCTGCCCTTTTCAGCGCCGCAGAACAAGGCGAGAAAGCTATAAACGTGGAACTGAGTACTACAGAGACATACCGCGAGGTGGTCCCGGTGAGACTTGGCGGCGTGAACATCAGCGGTTTCATCAGCATCATGCGCGGATGTAACAATTTCTGTACTTACTGCATTGTGCCTTACACAAGAGGCCGCGAGCGGAGCCGTCCGGCTGAGAGCATTCTGCGGGAACTTGAAGACCTCCGCAACAAAGGCTTTAAAGAGGTCACACTGCTGGGACAGAATGTAAACTCATATAATTACACTGACCCTGACGGCAAGACCATAACTTTCCCTGACCTTCTGGCACTGGTGGCAGAGGCGGCTCCTGACATGCGAGTCAGGTTCACGACATCACACCCAAAAGACATGTCAGACAAAACCATAGAGGTCATAGCCGCCCACAATAACATTTGCCGGCACATACACCTGCCCGTCCAGAGCGGAAGTAATTCCGTTCTCAAGGCCATGAACCGCAAATATACACGTGAGTGGTATCTGGAACGCATTGGTGCCATACGCCGCATGATTCCTGACTGCGCCATCACCACAGATATGTTCACCGGTTTCAGTGGTGAAACGGAAGAAGATTTCCAGCTTACACTGTCTCTGATGAAAGAAGTTGGGTTTGACGCTGCCTTTATGTTCAAGTATTCTGAGCGCCCGGGGACAGTGGCTTCCAAAATGATGCCAGACAATGTAAGCGAAGAAGTAAAGATTGTGCGCCTTAACAGAATGATTGAGCTTCAGACCCAGCTCTCGGCAGCCTCTAATAAGGCTGATATTGGCAAGACTTTTGAGGTCCTTGTTGAGGGTGCGTCCAAGCGCAGCACAGCACAGCGCGTGGGACGCACATCTCAGAACAAAACCTGTGTGTTTAACAAAGGTACTGAACGCGTGGGAGACACTGTGAAGGTAAAGGTTGTGGATGCCACATCAGCTACACTTATTTGTGAACAGGTGGAAGACTAAGATGCCATATCCAAAACGGCAAAATTATGTATAGGTATCTCACTATATTAGTTAAAAGTAAGCACACCAGTTATTAAATTACCCCGTTCTTAGAAATTGGTTATTCTGAAGAACGAGGTATCTATTAAAAAATATGCGCCGGCATTTCTCACGAAATTCCGGCGCTGACGTTTACAAAGATATGCTTGCAAACCGTTCTAACAATTCTCTCTTAGACTCAGAAACAGTATCTATTTTTACCTATAATTTATTGGAAAAGGTGTATTTCTTTGTGCTTAAATCTTGTTTGCATTGCAAAAGTAATACAGCCTGTCCCGCTGTAAAAGGGTACTGAGGTGAAATATGTAAAAATATAAACTATGAAACCTGTTAAATAGCTGTTTTAATGGTTTATAAACCACCTCAAATATAACACAAAATATGACTGTATATTTGGAAAATAAAAGCCTATTCCTTAACTTTGCCACACCTAAATACTCAGTCATGAAACACCTGCTTTCACTTTTGGCTCTCACATGCGTTTTCATGTGCACAGAAGCAAAGCCGCATGATATAAATGCAGCTCTTAAAACCCTTGATGAGCGGATAAAACATATTCCCGAATATAAACATAAAAAAGAACGGCATATAGACAGCATAAAGGCTCTGTACAGAGAAGCGCACAACCAGGATAAATCAGTCCAATTCTCTGAAACACTTGGAGATGAATATCTACGCTTCCAGGCTGATTCTGCCGTGGCATATTACAGACACGCACTCAGACACTCAGAACATGGGAAAAAGCCACACAGGCATCTGTTACGGCAGAAACTGGCAACTTCTCTTGCTGTAACCGGAGCTACTATTGAGGCCCTGAATCTGCATGAAAGCATACCGGAAGACTCGCTGAAGCTCTCTGACCGCCTGGCCTTTCACATAGCGGCTTCTGACATGTTTACCAATATCAGTAATTTCTATACTGAGGATTCGCTGATAAGCAAGTACCATGAAGCCGCCTTGAAACACCTGAAGATGGTGGACATCACTCCATTGGGGAATTCTCCGGATGAACGATTTTATACAGCTGTATATAAGATAGTTTCCGGCCAGAGCGCCGAGGGCATTGCCATAATCAGAGAATTACTGGAAAACCTGCCACCTCATGACCCTCTTTACGCCCGCGTGGCCTCACTTATGGCGTGGTATTACATCAAGCAATATCCTGATGAAAATGAAGCCACATATTATCTTATTCTTTCAGCAGATGCTGATATTCAAGCAGCTACGCTTGAAAATACAGCCCTGAAACTACTGGGAGAACGGCTCTACAATAAAGGCGACATTAACCGCAGTTATAAGTATCTTACCGTGGCCATGGAACAATCTTTGGAATCGGGGTCAAAAATCAGGACACTTAGTAATGCAGGCATATTACCGCTAATCAGCACTTCACAGCATGAACTTGACATACGAAAGACTAAGATGCTCATTGTCTTGCTTATAGCTGTGGGAGTTCTGGCATTGGTAGCGGTGGGCTCTCTGTTTTACATGCACCGCACCAGGAAACGACTGCGTGACATCTCCATACATCTGGAGGAAACCAACACGCTAAAAGATTCATACATACAGCGTATGCTTCAGCTCTGCTCCATGTACATAGAGCGCCTTGAGGACTTCAATACGCTGGCGGGACGTAAAATAAAGACCGGTCAGGTTCAGGACCTCTACCAGATGATTGAATCAGGTAAGATTTTACATTCTCAGTCTGAGAAAATGTTTGAGGTATTTGATGAAGCTTTCTTTGGCATATATCCTGATTTTATCCACCAACTTAATACTCTCCTCTTGCCTGATAAGCAAATTTCACCCACAGGCAATGACAAGCTCACTCCGGAGCTCAGACTGGCGGCTTTCATGCGTCTGGGTATTGATGACAGCACTCAGCTTTCACGTTTCCTGGGCCTCTCACTCAATACCATTTACACATACCGTAATAAGCTAAAGGCGCGGGCCATCAGCCGTGAGACCTTTGATGAAGACCTCAAAAAACTAGGAAGAATGGATAAATAGGGTGGTGTACGTCCATATATTGACTTATATTTTACAAATATGCTCTAATACATAACCAACTGTTTATCATTTATTTAAACTTATATTATTTCCAAAACTATTTATATTATTACTAAACACATCCCCTGGATCCGCTCTTAAGCAGTATTTTTGCAATGTAAATAATTAATGGTCTAAGATTCAAGGTTATTATTTAGGATTAAATAGGATTATCATTTTAGGACAAAAAGGATTTTTAATGGTTTTAGGTATTTAATGTTAGATTCAAAATCCAATAAACAAGGACCTCTTCGTGATGAAGAGGTCCTTGTTTATTATGGCTCATGACCTGGACATAAGATACGGTCAGAAGTCGTCTCTTAATTCTTTTTCAGGTGAAGGTATGAGTGAACACACCCTACAAACAATGCGCCACCTATTATATTCCCTATGGTTGCAGGAATAAGATTATTCCAGACCATCTGCCACGGTGTCACTGCAGCTCCCTCAAGCATTCCGGCCGGAATGTAGAACATATTAGCAATGGAGTGTTCATATCCCAGTACCACAAAAGCCATTACCGGGAACCAGCAGCCAATCACTTTCTCTGTCAGAGTATGACCTGACATGGCAAGCCATAAAGCAAGACAGACACACCAGTTGGCGCCTATCCCCTTGAGCATAATGGTGAGCCACGGAGCGTAAACCTTGGCCTGCGCAATCTTTATTATAGCTGCATGGTATGGCTCAACGGCAGTAAGTCCGGGCAGAAACACAAGGAAAAGCACCACAGCCATAGCTCCTAAAAAGTTCCCGAAATACACTAATGTCCAGTTACGGATGACATCTGTGACAGAGCACCGCCGAGACATCATCACGGGCATCAGCATGGCATTATTACCGGTGAAAAGCTCAGCACCTAAAACCACCACCAGAATTAGTCCTATGGGGAAGGTGGCGCCTGACAGGAGCTTCTGTAGGGCCGGATTTCCGGCTCCTGACTCCGGGAATCCGAATCCTGCCGTAAATGACAATATGCCTCCAAGGGCTATATAGGCCCCTGCCAGTATGCTCAATACCGCAAGTCGCCCCAGCTTATGTCTGCTCAGCTCTACCTTTGCTGCGCCGGTCTTGGACGCACTCTCAATAACTTGTACCGGGCTTTTTACTTCCATTTCGTATCTTATATTATAGTGAATTATTCAAGAGTTTGTACGCCTCCACTTCACCTGTCAAGGACAAATGTAATTATCTGGGGATAATGGTCTGATGCCTTTACCTTAGGCCGTGTCAGTTCCACAGGGGTGAGACTGCCTCTGTAAAGCACATGGTCTATTCTGAAATAGAACTTGTTTGCATAATACGTCACCATGGGCCCCAGCGCCACCCGCGGGTACACCTGCTTAAGGCCAACATCTCCCAATCTGCGCAGTGAATAAGAACAGGGAACATCGTTAAAGTCGCCGCTCACAATCACATTGGGGCCGCCGAATTTCTTAATACAGTTCATCAGAACCTCTGTCTGCATGGCTCGCTTCCGGGCAGCTTCTGCAATTTTACTTACCAGTGTCCTGACTTCACCCATTTCTTCTTCTGACGGGCTGCGGGTAAAGTCTCTATATGCCTCTTTATCCTCTGACGTAAGTCCAAAAGACTGCAGGTGAACATCAAAAATAGTTATATCCTGCCCGTCAATGGTCACCCTGAAGGCACCTACATCACACTTACCGGCCCCCGGATTCTTATCCATTCTCATAGGCAGTATCACTGTGGGAAACTTTGAAAGTAGCATCTGAGCCTCCCCGGTCTGCATAATATAAGGATACTTTTCAGACAAGCGGCGCATCTGCTCCTGTGTAATATGAGTCTTAGCGTTTACCTGCAGCAACAGAGCCTCTTGAAGACAGACCACATCTGCGTCAGTCTGCAAGATAAACTTCAGCGCAGGATTCTGATTATCAGGATATTCTTTTGAATACGACTCAAAATTATAGACATTATATGTCAGGAATGTAAATGAGCGCGCTTTCTCATCCTCATCCAGAAAGGCATAAGGTATGTGAAGCGGAGAATAATTCCATAAGGTTGGTGAGGCAACCGCTAACGTCGCACCACAGAGCCATAGCCAGCGGCGCACCGTGAATAAATCTATAAGTCCCACCAATATTATACCCAATACCCACCCGGGAAAAGTCATGGTTACAACCGGAGCAAGTTTCCATGTCTGGGGTGCAATACATCCTGAATAGGCTGAAAGGATCAGCCCTGCCGCCGTAGCAACATTCAGGACCGCCAGAAGCACCCGTCCTGCAGCCCTTGCATAATTCTTTAATTCCCGTGTACTCATGGAATATGTATTTTTTGAGATAAAGAAAACAACCGCTGTTTTTCCTCAGAGCTGAGGCTGTTGAAACCTGAACGGCGCGCCTTGTCCAGAAGTCTGTCCATGCACTCCTCCTCCTGAACCGTAAGACCGTTGGGCCGGGCAGTTTCCATACTGTCAGCACTGACATGGTGCCATCTGGCCCTGCGCATACGCAGCCGCACACACATTCCGGCCGCTATACCGGCCAGAGCACCGCCCAGATGAGCTATATTTCCTCCTGTATTGTCACCGGTAAAACTCAGAAACAGCAGCAGTAGCATTACCGCCACTACCCATATAAGCTTCACCGAACCGGCTATCAAGACATTTAGCCTACGCTCCGGCATTACTACAGCCGTCATAACGGCCACGCTCACCACGGCAGCTGAAGAGCCCATCAGAGGCATCCTTTGCACCAGTCCTGACGCACTCAAAGCCGTAAGAAGGACACCGCCGCAAATGCCTCCTTCCACATATGCCACCCATAACATACGACTACTGACACACAGTGAGGCAAGCCTGCCAAAGCAGTACAGCCACAGCATATTAAAAAGCAGCGACAGCAGTCCGGCGTTTACAAACATATATGTCAGCAGTGTCCACGGACGCATCAACACACCCAGCGGCCACGCGTTAAGCGTTACCCAAGGCAGTATATCAGGCCCCCCGCTCATAACAGTGATGCCTACCACAATGGATGACACCACATTTACAGCCACCAACCTCCCAACGCCGGAGTTGAGAAAGTTCATCAGACGCGCATCAGAAGTACCAGCCATTCCTAAACGTACCCTTGCTCTTCCAGTAAAGAATCATCAGTAAACCCACTATCATTCCGCCCAGATGCGCAAAATGAGCCACATCATCTCCTACACGATCACTCAGACCCTGAAGCAGTTCCAGGATACCGTAGCCCAGCACCAGCCACTTTGCCTTAACAGGAATAGCAAAATACAGATATATGCGCGCATTGGGGAAAAACATTCCAAAAGCCAGCAGAATGCCGTAAATACACCCTGACGCACCCACTGTGGGAACGGTCATAAGGGTTGCCACCTTACCGGCCTCCGGTGTAAATTCCAAGACGCCATCCACCACCCTGTAAATCTCTTGAAGCACTGGTTCTGGAGCATCAAGGAGCGCCTGGCCGTTATAGAACGCCTCCCAGCCGGCACGCGGTAGCAGCGCCATGGCCTCCGGCGAAAAAAACTGGCTGTAATGATTAATCATCAGTGCAAAGACTCCCTCTTGTACCAGAGCCGCGCCTATACCACAACCAAGATAATATGTCAGGAATCTTGACGGACCCAGAACCTGCTCTATGGTGCGTCCAAACATAAAAAGACCAAACATATTAAAAAACAGATGCCACCAGCCAAACTGGATAAACATGTAGCTCAACAGCTGCCACGGCTTGAACCCCGGAGAGGTAAAATAATGAAGCGCCCCGTACTGTTCTATACGCAACCTCATTTCCGGTGACACTAAAGCCACCAGAAAGATTATAAAATTAATTATTATCAGATTCTTTGTCACGGGTGGAAGTCCGGAGAACCATCCTGACTGCTGACCAAAATTAGCACTCATATTCTACTCTTTGTGATACTTTTACGCATTCCCATTTTATAGCGCCGGTTTACCGCCTTAGAAAACAGGTTGCAAAATTAATGGATTGCAAAATTATTAAATTCCACTCACATTGCCAATTATCACATAAAATATACCGCCCTTAATATAGTACTGCATCCTCCCCTGAAAAAGAAATAATATCTCTTTTTATCCATTCCATGCATATTCCGCATCATTTTTATGCAAAAATTATTTGTTATTCATATTTTTTAGTATATTTGCGCACAGTACACATATTTAACACATATAACTCATTATCACACCATGAACAAAACAGAACTGGTAAATGCCATCGCCGAAAAAGCCGGCCTTAGCAAAGCTGATGCAAAGGGTGCCCTTGAAGCTACTCTCAATGCTATCTCAGAAGCCCTGACTAACAATGACAAAGTTGCTCTGGTTGGTTTCGGAACTTTCTCTGTAACTGAAAAGGGTGAGCGCACTGGTATTAACCCCAGTACTAAGCAGCCCATTGTAATTCCCGCTCGCAAGGTGGTTAAATTTAAACCCGGCTCTGAACTCGCTGACTGCGTTAAGTAATTTCAGCTAAGTTAAGATATATACGCCCTGCCGGATATTCCGGCGGGGCGTATTTTTTATATAGTCCATTCTCCACTTCTTCTCTTGCTCTTGAAAATATATATGTCACAGCCACTCTGAATTAGCCCGAAAACCGTGAGATCACACCGTTTGTAACACCCACGTAAGTATACTGTAACAGCTTTGTCACATTTTGTAACATTCCTGTAACAAAATAGATAATTTTTAAACCGCTGTATACCAGCACAT
>CAMWLS010000007.1 GCA_947175205.1 uncultured Porphyromonadaceae bacterium
GCAATATAACGTGGTTATGATAGTTATTGTTTGTTTAATATTAAAAATTTATTTATATTTTTTAATACTGAAATAGATGTTTGGGCACGGGAGCAGTCTTATTCAAAGACTCCTGTGGGGGGAGTTTTGGCGGTTAGGATGGCGCGCAGGGCGGGGGTGATTTTGTCAGCGTAGTGGCGGAAGCCGAGGTCGGTGAGGTGGATGCCGTCCACGGTGCCGTCATCTTCAGGGCCGTCAAGATTGGTGTTGGTCACGTAAAAGACGCGTCCGGGGAAGTCCTGCTGCAACTGCCGGAAGTGCTTGAAGAAGGCGCGGTTCTTGGAGGGCAGGTAGTCACGGAAGTAGCTGTTGTAGTGTGCGTAGGGGTACATGGGGCCTTCCACCATGAGTACGGGTACGTCAGGGCGCAGCTTGAGCAGGGTGCTGACAAAGCCGTAAGTGAGGCTGTCGCACTGGTCCAGGGTGCAGTTGGGCACGGGGTCAATGAGGAAAACGCTTACGTCAGGGATTCGTGCCAGGGTGCGGGCCATGGGGAGGTCCATCTTGGCCTCGCCGCTGATGCCTATGTTTATTACCTCGCGGTCCAGCTCGCGTGAGATGATGTTTGTGGGGCACATGCCGGTGCGCGAGGCGCAGCCGCCGTGAAGGATGCTGGTGCCGTAACCCACCACGCGCCCGGCGTCCCGGCGCAGAATATCAGGATTTCCGGGCGTAATGACGGCAGCGGAGTCCACTGCTACCTGCAGCTCCGTGAGGCCGTCATAGAGGGGGAAGTATATCATGTACTCATGCATGTCGCCGTCCAGGTTTTCCACGTATGTAGCGGCCACCTGCATGGAGTCTTTGGCACGGTCTTTGATATAGGGACGGTTTGTGTTTACGTAATGCCAGGTGCTGTCCGCACCGAAGATGTATAGGTCAGTTCCCTTGAGGCCGGTGTCAGCCATGTGTATCATGTGAGTGTTCCACAGGAGCTTGTAACGGACACCCACGCTGCGGGAGTCTGTGGCAAAGCGTACGCCTATACCGGCTGAACACTGTGAGCGTTCCCACAGGGTGGGGCGCACGCTGTCTGCTATGTCACGTGGCAGACGTGTGTACGGGGTAAGCATCTGTTCTGTGTCAAAACCTCGGTTTATGAGCCGGAGTTCAGTGGCGTCAACATACTTGACGGGGCTGTCTGCGGCTGCTGAAGCAGCGGCGCAGAGGAGGAGGGAAAGGAGGAGGGTCAGCTTTTTCATGGTTTATTTTTTACTCTTTTTCCGGGGTATTAGTTTCGGATAATGACTGCCAGTGTATACTCAGGGGTTTCCAGCATCAGGGCGGCTGAATAAAGAAGTCCGCGGACCGTGCAGGGGGCAGTTTGTGAGTGTGGGACGGTGAGCTCCACCGTCCAGTCTATGTCAGGATGCCCTGCGGCTTTATACAGAGCCTCTTTAAGGCACCAAAGGTGCACGGGTGAGGATTTATATATCTCAATCTCAGCAGGCGAGCTGATGCGCTCTAAAACGCGTTCTATGCGGGCTGCGCGCCGATTCAGCTCCACGTCCACACCTAAGGGGCGTGTGTCATGGCTCACGACCACGCACAGCAGTGTGCCGCTGTGGGAGATGCTTACGGGGGCGTTGCTACCCAGAAGCCGGGGAGCTCCGTGGCTGTCACGTATTATACTTACTTCCGTATGGGTCAGTTCTGAGGCCAGACGCTCTTCCTGAAGGGTCAGGGCATCACGGCTTATGTGTTCCGGAATGGAGCACATGGCCAGGCTGAAACGGGGGGTGGAGAGAGTGTACATGGTAGCGGGTATCAGTGTCCCAGCCCGCGCAGGGCGTGGAAAATGTCATATTCCAGGGCGTCTATGACGGGCCTGATGGAGTCAGTGGTGGCGGAGGGGTCCAGCCCTTGCATGACGGCTGTGCCGGAGATGAGGGCGGAGTGCCCGTCAGTGGCCAGGAACTGCACCGGGGTCATGCTCAGTTCATGGGTGGTGACCACAGTACACTCATAGGGTCCGGAGCTGAAGTGGCTCACCTGTGCCGGCAGTCCGTTAAGGTTAAGAGTGAAGCGCTCCAGGCGGTTATCCACCTGTGAGGCCAGGGTGTCAGGATGGAAGGTACTGAAAGTAACGTTTATCACGGCGTGATATGCCGGGTAAGCCACGTCAAGCCATCCGGGGCGCACGCTGCGTGTGAGGGCGGAGCTGTTTACTGTAAAACGGGGGCCCCCTGTGATGCTGTCAGGCACCGGGATATAGACGGTGTCATAAAGCGTGGGACGCATGTATGCGCGTCTGCGGGGAACGGTGTTTCCGGTACCGTCCGTGGAGGTACATCCGGCCAGGAGCAACCACAGTATCAGGGTGTCAAGCAGGTGTCGCATTGCTGTCAGAGAGTATTTTCACGCGCACGCTGTTTATGCGGTGTTCATCAAGGTCCAGAACCATGAAACGGACGTTTTTGTATGCCAGCGGTTCCTTTTCCTTGGGGAAGTCTCCCTTGAGTGCCAGCAGCAGTCCGGCCAGAGTCTCAGCGTTCTCGGTAAGGTCTGAGAATTCCTCCTCTTCCAGTCCTGTAATGCGGAAGAAGTCATTGAGCAGGGTGCGTCCCTCAAAGATGTAAGCACCGTCACGCTGGCGTTTATAGGGCTTTTCCTCATCATCAAACTCATCATTAATGTCTCCCACAATCTCTTCCATGATATCCTCCATGGTGACTATTCCGCGCGTGCCTCCAAACTCATCAATCACTATGGCCATGTGAATCTTCATGCGGCGGAAATCTTCCAGCAGGGTGTCAATCATCTTGGACTCAGGCACATAATAAGGTTTGCGCAGGAGGCTGTGCCAGCTGAAACTGTCCTCAGGAGCTCTGTCCACATAAGGCAGGAGATCACGGGCATAGAGGATTCCTTCAATATGGTCCAGGGTGTCACGATAAACGGGCAGGCGTGAGTAGCCGCTCTCAGTGACAGTCTTGAGCACCATTTCCAGGGTGGCGTCCACGGGAATGTCAGTAACGTCAATGCGGGGAGTCATGATTTCTGAAGCTGTGGTGTCGCCGAATTTCAGGATTCCCTGCAGCATGGTGCGGTCATCACTCTGGGCCACATCCGTAATCTCAAGAGCCTGGGAAAGCTCATTGGCTGTGATGTTGGCCGTCTGCTTTGTAACCACGCGGTTCATTATGGAGGTGGAGCTTACCAACATCCTGGACAGAGGTGAGAAGAGGCGGTAAAGGAAGGTCAGTCCGCCTGCGGCCACACGCGCCCATGCCAGAGGATAATTATTTGCATACAGCTTGGGGAGAATCTCACCAAAGAGTAGTATGAGGAAGGTAAGAATTACTGACTGCAGAATGAAGCTCAGGACGGCAGGCATGCTTTCAAATACCGGTCCCAGGGCAAAATTCACCAGCACCACTATGGTTACGTTAACAAGATTGTTAGTAATCAGAATGGTAGCCAGCAGGCGCTGGGGAACGCTGAGCAGCTTGTTTATGGAAGCACCCTGAGGCGTGTCCTCAATGTCTTCCAGCTGTGCAGGGGTGAGGGAAAAATACGCTATCTCGCTTCCGGACACAAAGCCGGAGATGAACAGTGCTACCAGAGCGCACACTAAGGCTATGATTTCCGGTATGCCAAAAGGTGACACACTGCACGCAAGTGTGTTGTAGAAAAAGTCCGGTAAAAGAGCCGGCAAAGGGTCTATATCCAACGTCTGTGATATTTAGTTAACTAATGAGGACGGGAGGGGGAACAGTGAATCCTTACCTCCGCGGCCATATATCGCGGACAAAATTAGCAAAAATATTATATCGCCCCAAAAGTTATTGTGCTTCTTATGCTTCTTATGCTTCTTGTGCTTCTTATGCGACGTATGTATCTTATGCTTATCCTAATTTAATTTTGGCTCAGAGGCGGTTGCGGGGGTGGAAGGAGAGGATTTGTTCTCTGAGGTGGGAGCTGTCCAGATGAAGGTAGATTTCTGTGGTGGCAATGGATTCATGGCCCAGCATCTGCTGTATGGCACGGAGATTGGCGCCGCCTTCCAGCAGGTGTGTGGCAAAACTGTGGCGCAGGGTATGGGGCGATATGGTCTTGTTAATGTCGGCCAGGGCTGCCAGTTCTCTTATTATATGGAAAATCATCTGACGTGTCAGATGTGCGCCCCGGCGGTTGAGAAAGAGATAGCCTTCGTGGCCGGGTTTTATGTCAAGGCCGGCGCGTATGGGCAGATATTCTTTTATCAGGTCCACGGAAATCTCAGACATGGGTACCATGCGTTCCTTGCTGCCTTTTCCGGTAACGGCCAGAGTGCCGCTGTCCAGATAAACGCGGTTAAGCTCCAGGGTGCAGAGTTCAGACACGCGCAGGCCGCAGCCGTAGAGCGTTTCCATTATGGCGCTGTTGCGTATGCCTTCCGGGGTGGAGCGGTCTATGGCGCTCATCATGGCATCAATCTCATCCACGGAGAGTACCTGAGGGAGATGCCGGCCCATGCGGGGTGCCTCCAGGAGTACTGAGGGGTCAGTGTCCATGAGGCCTTCCAGCTTGAGGAAGCGGAAAAATGATTTTATACCTGAAATTATCCGGGCCTGTGAGCGTGGGGCAATTCCGGTGTCATGGAGGCGGAATATGAACTCTTCAAGGTCTTCAAAGCGTACGTCCGCGGCGTTTATTCCTGCCTGTTCCAGCCAGGTGAGCAGGCGGCGGACGTCATCACTGTAGCTCTCACGCGTGTTGGGTGACATGCCGCGTTCCAGCTGCATGTAAGCCTGATAGCGTTTGAGCAGGGCGCTGTGTGTCCGGGGGCTCATAGCAGTCCTCTCTCCACGCCGCGGGCCACACGCTCTATGCGGGCGTCTTCTTTATTCCCCTGAGGGTTATAATTGCTTTTGAGACTCACGCCAAAGAGCTTTCCAAAGCCCTGCCAGAAGCCGGCCCTGAAGGAGCCCAGGAAGGCTTTTACTATATCGTAGCTGCTCTGGTTGGTCTCGCGCTGCACCAGCTTTACAAGGAGCTTTGCCTGATTCTTTGACAGCTTGCGCAACACGGGCTTGTACTGTTCAAAGAGGCTCTTTTCCATTTTTTTCAGGTAAGCGTCACGTTCCTTGTCAGTGGGGAAGGTTTCAAGATACTCATAAGTTTCCAGCAGGGTCTCTGAGATGAGTTTGGCGTAGGGCAGTGTGCGTTTTACGTTGTAAACCAGGCGGTCCCATTCCTTGCGTTCTTTCTCATTGCGGTAAGGCGGGGTGGCGTAAACGTCCAGGTCCTGGAGGACAAAGATGGTCATGGTGTCACCGTCAGGAAGTACTTCAATCTTGTATCCGCGGTAAATGCTTATGCGGCCGCTTCCGGGGTCTTCCAGGGTGCGCTGCCTGCTGTGTCCCATCAGTGCCGCAAAAATGCATAGCAACAGCACCGGAAGTGCCCGTGACGCCCGGCGTACAGCGGTCTTATGCATTAGCGGCTTGTGCATGAGCTTAATTCTTGGGTGGGTAATCCACGGTATAATGGAGGCCGCGCGACTCATGGCGCTCCTTGGCCTGACGCATTATCAGATAACCCACGTTTATGATGTTGCGCAGTTCACAAATCTCGCGTGAGGCTTTAGAACACTTGAACAGCCGTTCAGTTTCTTCATAGAGGATATCCAGACGGTTCCAGGCGCGGTCCAGACGCAGATTGCTGCGTACTATTCCAACATAGGTGCCCATTATTTGGTTCACCTCTTTAATGCTTTGTGTGATGAGTACCATCTCCTCCGGGTGGCGGGTGCCCTCATCATTCCACAGCGGAACGTCAGTACGCAGGGTAATTCCTTCCACCTCCTTGGCGGCGTGGCGGGCAGCGGCGTCAGCATAAACCACAGCTTCAATGAGGGAGTTGGAGGCCAGGCGGTTACCTCCGTGGAGGCCCGTACGGCTGCATTCTCCCAGGGCGTAAAGGTGGCGTATGGATGATTCTCCGTTGAGGTCCACCTCTATGCCGCCACACAGATAGTGGGCAGCGGGAGCCACGGGAATATAGTCCTTGGTAATGTCTATACCCAGTTCCAGACAGTGGCGGTAAATGTTGGGGAAGTGGCGGCGGGTCTCCTCAGGGTCTTTATGGGTTACGTCCAGGTACACGTGGTCATCACCGTGGAGTTTCATCTCGCTGTCTATGGCGCGGGCCACAATGTCACGCGGCGCCAGTGACAGGCGGGGGTCATATTTATGCATGAATTCTTCTCCGCGCAGGTTACGCAGCACTGCGCCGTAACCGCGCATGGCTTCCGTTATCAGGAAGCTGGGACGGTCACCGGGGTGGAACAGGGCGGTGGGATGAAACTGGATGAATTCCATGTCTTTTACGTTTCCTTTGGCGCGGTAAACCATGGCTATGCCGTCACCGGTAGCCACCAGGGGGTTAGTGGTGGTCTGGTATACGGCGCCCACGCCGCCGGTGGCCATTACTGTAATCTTGGATAGGAAGGTATCCACTGTACCGTCAGGGGTAAGCACATATGCACCGTAACAGGTTATGTCCGGAGTGCGGCGTGTCACCACCTTACCCAGATGATGCTGGGTTATTATCTCTATGGCAAAATGGTTTTCATAAATGTCTATCTCCGGACAGTTTCTAACTGCCTTTATGAGGCTTTCCTGAATCTCAAAACCGGTGTTGTCAGCATGATGAAGAATGCGGAACTCGCTGTGGCCGCCCTCGCGGTGGAGGTCAAAGGTGCCGTCATCGCGGCGGTCAAAGTCCACTCCCCATTCCAGCAGCTGGCGTATCTGTTCCGGGGCTCCGGTAACCACTTTTTCCACGGCGGCGGGGTCACTGAGCCAGTCACCGGCTACCATGGTGTCATGGATGTGCTTGCTGAAGTCATCCACTTCCAGATTAGTAACAGATGCCACACCACCTTGTGCCAGCGCGGTGTTTGCCTCTTCAAGGGTGGTCTTGCATACTAAGGCCACGCGGGCTCCTGTGGCGGCGGTCTTAAGTGCGAAACTCATGCCGGCAATACCGCTGCCTATAACCAGGAAATCATATTTCTTTACTCTGTCCTTTTCCATATAGCAGGAATTTTATGCAAAAATAATAAAAATAATCTCCCGCTGTCACAAGGTGACAAAAAACACGGCGGTGAGGTCAGAAATCAAGTGTCAGGCTAAGGGCCGGGACGGTACCCCGGGAGGCAGCGGGAGTAAGGCTCTGAAATGCACCGGCATGCAAGCCAAGCTCCAGCTTGCGGGCTTTACCGCGTGTTTTGTAAGCCATTATCATCACCGGAATGCTACCCACAAACAGAGTGCCTCCTACAGCGGTAAGCACCACTCCGGGAGGACAGTCGCCATCAGAGAGACCAAGCATGGCTATGCCGGAAAGCAAGCCCGCCGTTCCCACAAGAAACGAGCTTACGCCCGTTATGGCCATAATGGTGGAGTTACGCTTAAGCCGTCTTATCTTTTCCGGTGTGGGGGTGAGGTCAGTTTCCGGTAATAAGACCTCGTTTATGGCTGAGGGTTTGGAGCCTCTGTCGTTACTGAGAGTGGGTTTCACGGATTGCTGCTGTTCCTGTTTCTGTTCATCTTGCGGAAACCATATCTGAGCATTGGCGGACAGAATACAGCAAAATAGTGCCGCCAGTGTGGTGAGTAAATATTTCATGGGTCAAGTGAAGTTATCTGCCGGCCACCAGACCGCCGTCAATGAGGTAATGGCCTCCGGTGCAGAAGCCGGCTTCGTCAGAGGCAAGGAAGAAGACCATGGCGGCCACTTCCTCCGGGCGTCCGGCGCTGCCGCGTGCAAAGAGTGCGTTCTCTTCTGCCCAGAAGTCTTCCACGCTGCGGTCCTCTATGGCGGAGAATTTCTCAAAGAGCCTGTCCACCAGCGGGGTGTGGATGGTGCCCGGGCATACTGCGTTGACGCGGATGTTATGAGGTCCCAGGTCCACTGCCAGACTCCTTGTAATCTGCCCTAAGGCACCCTTGGTGAGCCCGTAGCCAAAACTGTGCGCTTTGCCCACAAACCACTGGTCAGAGGCGTTTATCACCACAGTGCCGCCACCGCGCTCCATGAGCAGGGGTACAGTGACGCGCAGGGTGTTTACGGTGCCGTAAATGTTGGTGTTTATCAGGTCATCCAGTTCCTCATCCGTTATATCCAGGATGGTGTTACGGCGGTGTATGCCTGCATTTGCAAAGACACTGTCAATGCCTCCTAAGCGCTTTACAGCCTCCGTGGCGGCGTGTCTGATGTCTTCCTTAACCGTCACGCTTCCCGGGCAGAACAGCAGCCTTTCAGGGCAGTTGAGGCTTTCAGTGAGCAGGGCGGCATTTTCTGTGTCATTATCCATGAAGCATACCTGCCAGCCCTCTGCAATAAAACGTTTTACGCATGCGGCGCCAATACCGGTGGAGCCTCCGGTGATAAAGATGGTTTTCATTTTGAAATATTTTCAAGGTCTTCCCTGAGCTGACGCCTCAGGGCGTCAAGGCTCTCAAACTTGCGTTCAGGACGCATGTATCTTAAAAATTCCACGCTCACGGGCAGGCCGTAAAGGTCTCCGATGAAGTTCTTCAGATGGGCCTCAATGGTGGTCACAGGGTGTTCACTGTGGTCCACGGTGGGACGGCTCCCAATGTTTATCATGGCCTTATGGCAGATGCCGTCAGGTGTGGTTACAGCACCCTCATAAACGCCGTGGACGGGGATAAGGGTGTCAGGTGGTTCAGGGAGAATATTAGCCGTGGGAAAGCCTATGGTGCGCCCTATCTGCTTACCTCTGACCACGGTTCCCTCTATAGTGTAAGGGCGTCCCAGATATGCCGCGGCTTTCTCCATCATGCCGCCGCTGATGAGTTTGCGTATGGTGGAGCTGCACAGCGGAGCTTCACCCGGCGGCGAGTCAAGAGCAGTGGCGGGGATTATAGTCATCTGTGCCTTTTCTGCGGCACGGCGGTAATCTTCCGGGGTACGGAGGCGGTCACTGCCGAAGCTGTGATCATAGCCCGTCACCAGTGCTGTTATGCCGTAACGCTCACGGAGCATGGTCATGAATCCCTCAGCGGTCATTTTACGTATATCCGGGGTGAAATTCAGCTCTATAACTTCATTTATTCCGCAGTCATACAGCAGCTTGTCACGCAGTAAGGGCGGAGACAGGCGCTGCGGGGCGCGCTCAGGAGCAATAATACTCAGCGGATGCTGTCTGAAAGTGACCACAACAGGCGTCATGCCGCGCTTGCGTGCCTCTGAGACAAGCTGTCCCAGCAGGTGACGGTGCCCCAGATGTACACCGTCAAAGGTGCCTATGGTGGCTATTTTATCAGATGCTGATGCCATGCCGGGCCAATACGTCAGTAAATTCAGTTCCCGGAGGTACGGCGGCTGTGAGATAGCCAACTTCCGCGGCTGCGTCAAGGTTCTTTACGGAGTCATCCAGGAAAAGGGTCTCAGAAGGCTCCATACCCAGCTGCGAGGCCGCCAGGCGGAAAATACGCAGGTCAGGCTTCTGGCATCCGGCGCTGAAGGAGGTTATTATTCCGTCAAAGTAAAACTCGCGGTCATGGCCGTCCTTTAGGAACTCATCACGGATGACGGAATTCCACATTATGGGGTTGGTATTGCTGAGCATGTACACGCCGTAACCCTTCTTCTTAATCTCTTCCAGCTCTCTGAGGCGGTGCGGGGGGATTCCTACGAGGAAACGGCAGAAGGCGGCATCCATCTGGGCGTCAGTCACTCCTTCTGGGAGCAGGGTGCGCATGGCAGCGTGAAACTCATCCACGCTTATCTTTCCTTCCTCAAGGTCAAGAAACGGACCCTGCTGTGAGTAAACGCCAAAGAAGCTGTCAGCGTCTTTCATCCCTAATTTTGTGAAGGCTTCCACACAGCGCTCGCGTTTTATATCCATTATAACGCCGCCAAGGTCAAAGAGTATGTTCTTTATCTTAGTCATAATGCTTAGTATTTGAAAGAGCTGCCACCCAGGAACTCGCGCAGCAGGCTGGTGCCTGGTAGCATACGGGGGTCCACCGGCGTGAAATAACTGAGGAATTTCATCAGACGGCATGCCTCAGCATATTCCGGGATATCCTGAGGCACGCGGCTGAGGATGTTCTCGGCTTCCTGCTTCATTACTGCGGGCTCAAAGATGCTGGATGAGTTAAAGGTGGCGTCAGCATTCTCCTGATAGGGGAATATCCATTTTTCCTCACCGCGACGTACGCTGGCCCAGCGGCGGAGGGTGTCTTCCGCGCTGTTTCCGCGATATTTGTAATCACGTATTATGCGTCTTAGCAGACGTGTGTCAGTGGTGGGAATCCAGTTGTGGTTGTCTATGGCCAGTGTGGTGAGCGCTGACACATAAACGCGGAATTTCATTTCCTCCGCAATGTGTGCCGTGAGTTCCGGATTCAAGCCGTGGATGCCCTCAATGAGCAGTATGCCGCCCTCTTTGAGGCGCAGTTTGTTGCCCTTGTACACGCGGCAGCCTTTTTCAAAGCTATATGAGGGGAGTTCCACTTCCTCTCCGGCCAGGATGCGGTTAAGGTCAGTGTTAAACTGTTCCAGATCAAGGGCGTAAAGGCTTTCGTAATCATAGTCACCGTCAGCGTCACGGGGGGTGTGTTTGCGGTCCACAAAGTAATCATCCAGCGAAATCATCTGTGGTTTAAGCAGATTAGTCATCAGCTGGACCGCCAGGCGTTTTGTGGTGGTGGTCTTTCCGGAAGAGCTGGGGCCGGCAATAAGCACCAGGCGTGCTCCGCCACGGTGGTAACGCTGCGTAATTTCATCACTGATGCGTGCAATGTATTTCTCATGCAGTGCCTCAGCCACGTTTATAATGTCCTGGGCAAGGCCTTTTTCAATGGCGCGGTTAAGTTCTCCGGTGTAGCTTACGCCTATGATGTGGTTGAAGTCCAGGTACTGTTTATACGCCTGGAACATCTTGTGCTGAGTCACGGGAGAGGGCGTTACGGCCGGCTGCGCGTTATCATATCCCAACAGCAGCATGCCGTCCTCATAAGGAATGAGGTCAAAGGTTTTCAGCAGGCCGGTGCGGGGTACCAACGGGCCGTAGTAGCTGTCATAGACATCTTCCAGACTGTAATATGTGGTGTAAAGTTTGTGCAGGGAAAGCAGCAGGTCCACCTTGTGCCTGAGTCCCTGTGCCTCAAACAGAGGAAGCGCCTCAGCTGTCAGTCCGCGGTGGCGTTTCAGAGGCAGGTCAGCGTCCACCAGACGCTGCATTTCTTCTCTGAGACGTGATATTTTTTCAGTGGTAAGTTCTGTGCCCTCCACACGGCAGAAGTGTCCGCGTGAAACGGAGTGCTCAATCAGCAGCTGCGTTCCCGGCAGCGTGTGTGCCACGGCACAGTAAAGCAGCATGCACAGTGAGCGGGTGTAAACCCTCTGGCCGGTGGCGGAGTCATGACCCAGAAACTGCAGGGTATGGTCAGAGTAAAGTGGCAGGTCCAGACTCTGAGAGGTGTTGTCAAGATGCACGCACAGGGGTGTGAAAGGAAGGCTTACAAGGCCCTGACGCAGTATGCCGGCCGGTGTTATTCCGCCGGGAACGCTGAGGGTGGTGCCGGTGTTGACGCAGCGTATGTTTATATTTGGAGTGAACTCAGTCATAAGTGAGAATTTGTCTCTTATTTGGATGAGGAAAATTTCTTTATAGCCTTTTTAAGGCGGCGTTTTTTGAAGATGGTGGCCATGCGGGAGTAGTAGCCTTCCATCATGAGGTCGTATACCAGCGGTTCAGGATAGCCGCTCAGGCGCGCGTATGCAGCGGCCAGGCGTTTTACGGCGGTGTCAGAGTCCAGCACGGTGCCGCTGTGACGTATGAGGTCCGGGCGTTTTTTGACGTTAAATTCCATGCGGTTAATGTCTATCAGGGTCATTCTGAATCCACTGATGTCTTGATGCCACAGGACATTACCCGGAGTGAGGTCTTTCATCCAGACTCCGGCGCTGTGGAGTTTTATAAGAAACTGGGCCAGAATGTCTATGACAGCGTCATATTCCGGATTATTTTCTATGTTGCGGAGAGTGCGGTACTGCGGGAGGTGCCTGCAAAGGTAGTAGCTGCGGCTGAGCAGGCCGGCGGCATTGCGCACTTCCACAAAGGCCAGAGGCTCAGGGGTGGAAATGCCCAGACGCTGCAGCTGGCGTGCGTTTTCAAAAGCACGTTTTGCCTTGCTGCCTCTGAACCAGCCGTACACAAGGCTGTTGAGCCAGTGGGGGCAGCGGTATTTCTTGATATTTACCTCCAGGGGAGTATTTCCGGGTAGTGTGAGCGTGGTGAGTCGGTTGCGCTCATCATAAATGATGGTCTCTCCGGGAGTCTCACCGGTCTGAGCCAGATTGCGGCAGATGTCCTTTACCGCCTCATTTGAAAAGGCAAATTTTATGCGCTTCATGGCTGAGCGCTTTTGCAGCAGTTGGTTCAGGATTTTCATGTGTTGAAGAAGAGGGTGTTGTATAGGTCAATGGTTTCCGCCGCCATACGCTCCAGGGAGAATTTCTCAGCTACGGTAGCCGCGGCGTTGCGGCCTAACTCCGCTGCGCGTGCGGGATTCTTTATGAGGTCTTCTATGGCCTGAGCCAGGGCCGGAACATTATCCGGCTTTATGAGTATGCCGTCCGTGCCATTGGTTATGATTTCCGGCTGTGCGCCGTTGTCAGTGGTGATGACGGCCATGCCGTGGGCCATCATCTCCACCACGCTTAAGCCAAAGGCTTCCGGGGTAATGGTGGGAACCACGCCTATGGTGCCCGGGTACATGTACAGCGCGGGGTCAGGTACTTCACCTGCCCATGTGATATTATGCTGCAGGTGACGTTCACGGGTGAAGCGTACCAGGGGCATGACGTAATTTCCGCGTCCCTGGCCGCAGACGGTGAGGTGCCAGTCCAGACCGTCAGGGAGGCTTGCCAGAGCCTCTATAAGCGTTTTTAGGCCCTTTTCCGGAGTAAGGCGCCCGGCATATAGGAGTTCTGCGCGTCCGGGCAGCGGCTTGGCCGGCGAAGTCTCTGAGGGAATAACTGTTCCGTTATAAATTACTTTTGCATGGCGCAGCTCAGGAGCCGGAGAGGCACTGTAAAATTCATTGCTCACCCTCTGTGATACAAAGATGGTGCCGTCCAGAGCGTTATACAGTCCCAGGCGTGCGCGGGTGGTGTCAGCCGGTTTTACGTGATGCCTTGTGACCAGCGCCAGAATACGTTTTTCCGGCATCAGGCGCTTCATGCGCCATGCCAGGGCGCCACTCTTGAAGTTGTGGCAGTGGATGATAACAGGGCCCTCCAGGCTTCTGAGCAGACGAGACAGGCGCACCGGAGATGTGAAATCCAGCAGGCCGTTCTGTTCCAGCAGCATCACGGGGACGTGCTCTTTCTCAAACATGCGGACTATGGACTTGGCTCTGGGGTTTATGACGGCAACCACTCTGTGTCCGGCGGTCATAGTGGCGCGGCACAGGTCCAGGGCGTAACGCTCCACGCCTGTAAATTCCTTGTCATTTATGAGGTGTACTATGTTCATGCGTCAGTGTTGATGTTGTTGTTGTGGTGAATCATAATCTGGCGGGCCATGTTGTAAGCCAGCAGAGTGGTGCGGAAGCGGCGGCGGGCTATGGAATGACCCGGGCGGCCGTCGCGCCATGCGCTGTGCAGCAGATAGCAGTCCAGGAAGGCGCCCATGGCCCTCAACCGAGGTGTGAGACGGTTAATGCTGCATCCGCTGGCGGCAATATTGCGTGCGCTGATGCTGGCACGCCTGTTTTCCTTGGATTCAAACTCGCGCACGGTGGCGCAGCGGTAATGGTGAATACATCCTTCCAGCGGAAAGGGGGTAAGAGTATCCGGGAAGCTGACACGCTCGCTCAGGTCCAGAAGGTTCCAGGTGGCAAAACGCTTGTTAAACAGTCTGATTTCCATGTCAGGTTCCCAACCGCTGTGCGTCATGGGACGCCCGCAGAAGTACTGTACCACCCGCAGTGAGTAAACGCGGTGTTCCATGGGGCTTTGCTTAAGGCGCAGGATGGCGCTGCATAGCTCATCGGACAGCACCTCATCAGCGTCAATGGATAGCACAAAGCTGTGGGTGGTGAGGCTGAGGGCGTACTGCCGCTGTGAACCGAAACCTGAGAACTGGCGCTGTTTTACCTTGCAGCCGTAACGGTGGCAGATATCCAGGGTGTTATCTGTGGAGTAAGAGTCCACCACAATAATTTCATCCGCAACTCTGCTGAGTGATTCCAGGCATGCCTGCAGTGTGGCTCCGGCATTGAGCGTGAGTACGGTGGCCGAAATTTTACTCATGGTAAATCAGATTTTGTTTTGCGGTACAAAATTACTGAAAATAATTAATCAGAGGGTCACTTCTGTTGCTTAATGATGTTGCATGCGGAACATTATTTATGTAAGCTTAGAGTTGACTATGAGATATCCTCAGTGCCTTACATCTGACCTATTCTTACAAACCTCAGGAGGGTGTATCAAAATTTGCATTTTGATACACCCTCCAGGATCATTAAATTCGCAAAATGTGTGGTCTGCTTAGCAGGCCCGGTATATTTATTTACCTGTTTTAATTTCCTATGAGGGAAACAGGTTTTAAGTTTTGCTTACTTTGCTTCCAGCAGAGGAACGGGTCCATACTGGTTAGGCTGCATGTCGCTTTCCTTGCAGAACCAGATAATAAGGATAATGGCACCTACAAGGGGAATCAGGGCCAGAAATATGAACCATCCGCTTTTATTGATGTCATGGAGGCGGCGTACTGCCAGGCCAAGGCCGGGAAGAAGAAGAGCCAGATCAACCAGATATGTGATGTAGGTACCAACTTCTCCGATGATTGCTGTGAGGATGGTTAATACCACACCCAGAATGGCGGTGAAAAGAACATAGTACCAGTACTGTGAACGTGAGGCACGGCCGTTAAAGTTGCAATAGTTTACTTTAAGGGCGCTTTCTACGGCCTCCTGAAAAGTAGCTTGTCTCTGAAACATTGGTTTAAAATTTTAATGAGTAATATATCCGCAAAGATATAAATGTTTTTTTACTTTTTAGCTTTTTCGGAGTATATTATCAGTATACAAAGAGGTATACAAAGAGTGGACAGTGGGGTAGGGGAGAGGTTGGATGCATGGTGTAGGGTTCGGAGGTAATATTTAAGGAACTGTCAAAATGAGTTTGATGAGAGGCATATGCCGGTGGAGTAGTACGGGGAAATCAGGCTGAGGGTAACCCGGTGGAGTAGAATGGGATCTAAGTTGCAAGTATGCCGTTTTTGTGTGACGGAGTTGTTAATTCTTTTAACATTTAAAACGCTCTCTTTCCACCGGATTCTCACGTTATGTCATAATATTTTATTCTCAGAGGGTATAAAATGAGGATAAAGCACAATTAATCAGTATATTAACCCTTATTTTCACTATTATGTTCCGTTGGTGAAATAGATGCGGAGAGGGCTTGCTGAACCATTTTTGCTTTGGCTGAGCCTATGACAGCAGAAATTTCCTGCAGGGAGGCCTCGCGGATGCGTTTAACGCTGCGGAAGTGATCCAAGAGTGCCGTGCGTGTCTTGGGACCGATTCCTTTGATGCTGTCAAGCTCACTGACAAGCTGACTCTTTGAGCGGCGGTCACGATGGTGCGTGATACCGAAGCGGTGTGCCTCATCGCGCAGATGCTGAATGACGCGTAGAGTCTCGCTGCTCTTGTCTATATACAGCGGTATGCTGTCACCGGGGAAGTATATTTCTTCCAGGCGCTTTGCTATGCCTACAACGGATATTTTATTGCGCAGCCCCATTTCATCCAGGGCTTCTACGGCTGATGATAGCTGTCCCTTACCACCGTCCACCACTATCAGCTGAGGCAGTTCCTGTCCCTCTGTCATAAGACGGGTGTAGCGGCGTGTGAGCACTTCTTTCATGGATGCAAAGTCATTGGGTCCATCCACTGTCTTGATGTTGAAATGGCGGTAATCTTTCTTTGAGGGCTTGGCATTGCGGAACACCACACAGGAGGCCACGGGGTTTGTGCCCTGGATGTTTGAGTTGTCAAAACACTCAATGTGGGTGGGTAATTCCGGGAGATGAAAGTCTGATTTTATGCGCTCCAGAATGTGCTGTGTGCGAGCTTCCGGGTCAATGCGCTCCATCTGTTTGAGGTCATCTATTCTGCGCTGGCGCGCGTTACGCACGGATACTTCCATGAGTTTAGCCTTGTCGCCGCGTTGCGGAATGGTGAATGAAATACCCGGCATTTCCACTTCAGGAATTTCCGGGACCACAACCTCATCATAAGTGACGTTGAGACTGTTTTTTATTTCTTCTATGGCGTAAGCCAGGAGTTGGGCAACGCTCTCATCCAGACGTCTCTTATAATGCAAGGTAACGCTTCTTACCACCGCTCCTCGGCGGACGTGCATATAGTTAATGTACACGTCAGAGCCGTCATCATCCACCCCGAAAACGTCAATATCGCGTATGGAGTGGCTGACAATAACGCTCTTGGAGCGATAGTTTTCCAGTAGCTTGTATTTCTCTTTCAGTTCCTGAGCTTCTTCAAAGCGTAGTTCAGAGGCCAGGCGTGCCATCTCATCCCTGAGGTATGTCTGCAGTTCCTGTGTCTCACCGCGCAGGATGAGCTTTATGCGGTCAATGTATGCGGCATATTCCTCAGGAGTAATGGCTCCGGTGCAGCAGCCTTTGCAGCGTTTGATGTGATACTGAAGGCACACGTGCCCCTTTTTGCGGGCCAGGTATTCAGGGGTGATGGGTATGCGACAGTTGCGTACGGGATAAAGCTGGTTTATAAGCTCCAGGACGGTGCGTGCAATGCCGGTGTTGGAGTAGGGTCCGTAATACTTGGAATGGTCGTGAAGATTATTTCGTGTCAGGAATACACGGGGATACAACTCATCAGTCACCACAATCCACGGATAAGACTTGTCATCTTTCAACAGCACGTTGTAACGCGGCTGATATTCCTTTATCATGGAGTTTTCCAGATTCAGGGCGTCCTGTTCAGTGGGAACAACAATGTATGACATGTCTGCAATGGAGCTCACCAGCATATTGGTGCGCAGATTGTCATGATTACGGTTGAAGTAAGATGAAACGCGGCGTTTAAGGTTCTTAGCCTTACCCACGTATATTACCGTACCTTTCTTGTCATAATACATGTACACTCCCGGGGTGTCCGGGAGGATGGATATTTTCTGTTTGAGTTCCGGTGATTTCTCGTGTCTTGCCATAGGTTATAGGGTAGGGGAGAGGATGATAGCTTCAGCCATGATATGCCTTATCTAAAAAAGGGTGTGTCAAAATACAACATTCTGACACACCCGCGGTAAAGATAAGGTTTAGCAGAGATTGCTTAGTATTTTATGAGTGATGTTATTTCAGCGTCTTCAGGGAGAGCGGCGCGGCCGTTGAGGGCGGTGAGCTCTATTATGAAGTTTACATAAATCTTTTTCGGGTTAAGGCTTTTCACCAGCTTGTAGGTAGCGGCCATTGTGCCTCCTGTTGCGAGGACATCATCATGCAGGACCACAATATCATCAGGACCTATGGCATCACGGTGAATTTCTATGACATCCTTGCCGTATTCCTTGTCGTACTCCATGCGTATGGTGTCAGCGGGGAGCTTACCGGGTTTGCGAGCCGGAACAAAACCGGCACCCAGTTCAAAGGCCAGGATGGAGCCGCCAATGAAGCCGCGGCTTTCTATTCCTACCACCTTTGTCACGCCCTTGTCGCGGTACATCTGAGAAAGGTCCCAGCCTATGATGTGCAACGCGCGCGGGTCTTTAAAAACTGTGGTAAGATCCTTGAAGATTATGCCCTTGGTGGGGAAGTCCTTAACGTCACGAATGCGAGCTTTAATGTATTCCATGGAAATATAATATGTTTTAAGATATGAGTTAATCAGTTGAACTACGGGTTATTGAGTGAGTATTTGTTTCACGTGAAACATTTGTTTTATCTTTTCATGAGGACCAGAAGGATGGAAATATCCGCAGGTGAGATGCCGGGGATACGCGATGCCTGACCAACGGTGGCAGGTCTGATACGTGATAGTTTCTGGCGTGCCTCTGTGCTGAGGGAGCTGATGTCATTATAGTCCAGAGAAGCCGGGAGGCGTACGTCTTCAAGGCGGAGAAGTTTGTCAGCCAGAGCACGTTCACGGTCTATGTAGCCGCTGTATTTTATAAGTATCTCTGCTGCCTCAATAATCTCGTTGCGGCGGTCAGAGGGCAGGGCATCAAAGGCTTCTTTGAGACGGGGCTCCACTGTTGCCAACATCTCCAGAGTCAGCTGAGGTCTGAGCGCTAAAGTGAGCAGGCGTGTACGCTGTGTGAGCGGTGAGGTTCCTGCAGCTTCCAGAAATGCGTTGTAACGCGCAGGGTCAGCCGGAAGAGAAGATATGAGTTCTATAAGTCCGTCACGCAGCAGGCGCTTCTGCTGTACCAGGTCCAGCCTGCGGTCATCAGCAAGTCCTATGGCATGAGCCAGAGGGGTAAGGCGCATGTCAGCATCATCCTGACGGAGGAGAATACGGTATTCTGCCCGGGATGTGAACATGCGGTAAGGCTCGTCCACGCCTTTTGTTACCAGGTCATCAATCAGGACGCCTATGTATGCCTGGTCGCGTCCCAGGGTGAATGGCTCGCGTCCCTGAACGTACAGAGCGGCGTTGGCACCTGCCATCAGTCCCTGACCCGCGGCTTCCTCATAACCGGTGGTGCCGTTTATCTGTCCGGCAAGGAAGAGACCTCTGATGAGCTTTGTGTGCAGTGTATGGTCCAGTTGGGTGGGGTCAAAGAAATCATATTCTATGGCATAGCCCGGGCGGTATATCTGAACATCACGCAGGGCCGGAATGGTCTTGAGGGCTTCCAACTGTATGTCCATGGGCAGGGAGGAGCTGAAACCGTTAAGGTAAAACTCCTGAGTGGTCTCGCCCTCGGGTTCCAGGAAAAGGTGATGGCTCTCCTTGTCAGCAAAGGTTACTATCTTGGTCTCAATGGAAGGGCAGTATCGGGGCCCTATGCTTTTTATCTGTCCGTTATAAAGCGGGGAGTCAGGGAGTCCCTGTCTGAGAATCTCGTGAGTGGCGGTGTTTGTATTCACCGTATAGCAGGGGCGCTGTTTCAGGCGGCGTTTAATCTCGGGGAGATATGAGAAACCGCAGTCATCATTATCACCTTCCTGCGGAACAGTCTCTTCCCAGTGAACTGAGCGGCCGTCAATGCGCACCGGTGTCCCGGTTTTCATGCGGTCAGCGGTCATGCCCAGTGAAATGAGCTGCTCTGTAATACCGTGCGCTGCGGGTTCAGATATGCGGCCGCCTTCAAAAGTGTTGCGTCCTATGTGCATGAGCCCGTTAAGGAATGTTCCCACGGTAAGCACAACGGCTGCTGCGTGAAATTCAGCACCCTCGGTGGTGCGCACGCCGGTAACGCGGAAGCGGGCGGGGCTGTCCTCAGCTTCCTCAGCAAGGGGCTCTGTGATGAGTTCTACAGCATTTCCCTGCCACATGTACAGGCCTGGAATGTTCTCCAGTGTCTCGCGCCACAGAGCAGAAAACTTATTGCGGTCAGCCTGTGCGCGCGGGCTCCACATGGCGGGGCCTTTGGAGCGGTTTAGCATACGGAACTGAATTGAGGTCAGGTCTGTGATAACACCCATGTGTCCTCCCAGTGCGTCAATCTCACGCACAATCTGTCCCTTGGCAATACCTCCCACTGCTGGGTTGCAGCTCATCTGAGCTATTTTCCCCATGTCCATGGTCAGGAGGAGGGTACGTGAACCCAGGCGGCCTGCCGCAGCGGCAGCCTCGCACCCGGCATGGCCGGCTCCAACAACTATGACGTCGTAATCAAAATACATTATAATCTGTTGGTGTATAGTGTGTTACACAATGGACGGCAATAATTCCAAGGCTCTGTTCTCGTGAGCTTCCATAATCTCGCGTTCTCCCGGTCCCTTGTCATTAATTCCGCACAGGTGAAGTACGCCGTGAATGATAACACGCAGTAACTCAGTGGAATATGGGGCATTAACGGTGATGGCGTTAGTCTCTACGGTGTCCAGTGAGATGTACATGTCTCCGGAAATACGCGTGTTGCGGGAATAGTCAAAGGTGATTATGTCTGTGAAATAGTCGTGGTTCAGGAACTGTCTGTTCACCCGGAGGATAACCGGGTCAGAACAGAAGATATAAGTCAGAGGACCCAGGCTGCGGCCGTGTTCGGCAGCAACGACTTCAATCCACCGGCTCAGGCGAGCGGTGTCAATCTCCGGCATGGCTATATCTTCTGTGAGCCACTGAATTTCATTTCTCATATTCAGAACGGGCGGAAAGCTTCAAGTATTTCATTCCACAAGCTACAAAAATACAAAATTGCCACGGAGCGTGTTAAATCTAAATGTTATAAAATATTAATGGGTGGGAGAGGTGAGGCTTATGCTTCTTATGGGTCTTATGCAGCTTATGCTTCTTATGTGTCTTATATTTTTAGTTTTTGGTGTAGAGGTGGAGGTAGCGCTGTGACATGGTTTGAATGCTGAAGCGGTTGCGGGCCACGGTGGCTATCACGTTGCGGTCTTTATCTGTGGTTTCTTCAACAAGCGTGATAATCTTCCGGACCAGGGTTTCCAAATCCTCTGCAATGGCTACGCCGGGAATGTCTTCCACACCTTCTCTGATTCCTTCGCAGTCCAAGGCTGCCACGGGGGTCCCTTGCACCAGGGCTTCAATCTTGGTCATGCTGAAGCTTTCGTGCCGGCTGAGTATGACCAGTGCGGCGGCCTGTTCCATTTCTTTTATCACTTGGGCGTGAGGAAGGTGACCGTGGATTACACAGGGCCCGCAGCAGTCACCGGCAGTTATAAAGGAGTCAGCATTGCGGCCAATGATTTCCATGCCTATGTCCTGAGGGAGCAGCTGACGGAGGCGGCGGAGGCGGTCAGCACCTTTTTCCCGGGTCCACTTGTGCGCCACCAGCAATATTTTTTTCTCTCTGTGCAGCTGTGGTTCTGTCAGAGGAACAGCGGTACCGTTGGGGATGGTAAGTACGGGATGGATGCCCAGATGTGATGCCCGGGCCAGGGCGCTTATCCAGTCACTTACACCTACCACGGTGAGATTACTGAGTTTGCTGAAGGTGCTGATCTTGCGCTGCAGGGCGGTGCCTTCGCTTCCGGGCCGGCGGGTTGCCGGATAGCGGTCAGGGCAGGGGCAGGCCGTGCATCCTGCTTCAAGTGCCGGGCAGTCTCCGGGAATGGCACAGCGCCCGGTGGTGGCCCAGCGGTCATGAAGCGTGAAAACCACATGCGCCCGGCTGTGGGCAAGGTATTCCAGCAGCATCTGCACATCCAGGAAATAGCCATGCAGGTTGTGAAGGTGCACCACGTCCGGGTTCAGTTTCTTGAGAAATTTAATCAGGCGGGCTGTGGCGTGGCGGCTTCCACGCGCGGCGGCTCCCAGTATACGCCTCTTTAGCAGGTGAGATGCCTGTTCAGCCAGGGAACCTATATGGTAAAATTCCACATCCGGAACTGCGGGTGCCTGTGCACGTCCGTAAGCCACCACTGCTTTCCAGCCGTTAGCCGCCGCATGGCGGGCCAGAGACAGTGCCAGGGCACCGGTGGTTTCCGCGCCAGCGCTTACAGATATGTGAATCACGGTTTTCACAAGTACAAATTTATTCAAAATACGTTTTACTGACGGTTATTTAATATTTGTTAGCATTTATTTCAGGATTTTGTTTTTATATTTGCCCGTAACAAAAAAGAACATTCTAACAATCTTAAACCATATATCTAACCATTTAAAACGCAGCGCTATGATTATAGGCGTACCTAAAGAGATTAAGAACAACGAGAACCGTGTAGCGGCCACACCGTCCGGAGTCAAAGAACTGGTAAAGCACGGTCACACCGTGTATGTACAGCATACAGCCGGAGAAGGCAGCGGATTCAGTGATGCTGAATATGAAGCCGCCGGAGCCACCATACTTCCCACCATAGAAGATGTGTATGGGATTGCAGAGATGATAATCAAGGTGAAAGAACCCATTGAGCCGGAGTACAAACTGGTGAAGAAGGGACAGCTGCTTTTCACATACTTCCATTTTGCCAGTGATTTTGAGCTCACAGAAGCCATGCTCAAGTCAGGCGCCACCTGTATTGCATATGAAACAGTACGTGACCGTCAGGGCACATTACCTCTTCTGATTCCCATGAGCGAGGTTGCCGGCCGCATGTCCATTCAGGAGGGCGCGCGCTTTCTGGAGAAGCCCCAGGGGGGCAAGGGTATCCTCTTAGGCGGTGTGCCGGGCGTCAAGCCCGCCAAGGTGCTCATCCTGGGTGCCGGTGTAGTGGGCCGTAACGCCGCCATGATGGCCGCCGGTCTGGGTTGTGACGTTACCATCACTGACATCTCGCTCCCCACCCTGCGCCACCTCAATGAGGTTATGCCTGCAAATGTCAAGACCCTTTACTCCTCACAGCACAATATAGAGCAGGAGCTTCCCACCACTGACCTGGTGATAGGCTCCGTTCTCATTCCCGGTGCCAAGGCTCCCAAGCTGGTCACTCCCGAGATGGTGAAACTTCTTCCCAAGGGCAGTGTGATGGTGGACGTGGCCATAGACCAGGGCGGCTGTTTTGCCACCTCACATCCCACCACCCACACAGATCCCGTTTATGAGGTGGACGGTGTGGTTCACTATGCAGTGGCAAATATCCCCGGTGCCGTTCCCTTTACCTCCACGCTGGCACTCACCAACGCCACTCTGCCTTATGCTTTGCGCCTGGCTGACATGGGCTGGAAAGACGCCTGCAAGGCTGATGCCGGCCTGGCGCAGGGCGTGAATATAGTGGACGGCAAGGTTACCTTTGAAGGCGTTTCCAAGGCCTGGGACCTGCCCTACACTCCTCTGGATTTAAACTGAATCTAACCATATGACCCGTGCGGCTACCCGTGGGCGTTCCGTCCCGCGCCGGCCGCATGGGTTTATTATAATATCAAAGAACTGAACAGCTTATGAAGCAACTGTACCGCATTACCCTCCTCCCTGCCATCATTCTGTGTGCCTGCTGTGTCATGAAGGCGCAGGCCCCTGAAGGCTATTACTCATCTCTTAAAGGCAAGACCTCAAGTGAGCTCAAGACCGCCGTTTACCAGCTGATTCACAACTTTACGCTGGTCTCATCATACTCAGACCTGCCCAAGTATTTCCAGCACACTGATGTGTATCCTGACAGCCGCCGCTGGTGGGATATGTACTCAGACATACCCCTTTATGCCCCCAGCTTCAGCGGCCTTAACCGCGAGCATTCCTTCCCCAAGAGCTGGTGGGGCGGCCTGACGGACATCCCTGCTTACGTGGACCTTAACCACCTTTATCCCTCAGAGGCAAAGGCTAACCAGGCCAAGAGTAACTATCCCCTGGGCACTGTGGACCGTAGTTCATCCATAAAGTTCCAGAACGGCATCACCACCGTGGGTTATCCGGTGGCCGGACAGGGAGGAAGCGCCTCTTACGTCTTTGAGCCGGCTGACGAGTACAAGGGAGATTTTGCGCGTACGTATTTTTATATGGTGACCTGTTATCAGAATCTGAAATGGAACCAGAGCTACATGTTCATGCTTCAGCAGAATTTATATCCCACGCTTAATAACTGGGCCGTAAAGCTGCTTCTGGACTGGAACCGGCGTGACCCCGTGAGCCAGAAGGAGGTGGACCGCAATAACGCAGTCTACGGTTTTCAGAATAACCGTAATCCCTTTATAGATCATCCGGAACTGGCAGAATACATCTGGGGTGACAAGATGGGAGTGCCCTTTGACCCCGGAACTTCCGGGCTCCCGGTGGGTGACCCGGAACTCACCACTCCCGTTCAGGGAATGAGTCTGGAGTTTGGTCAGGTGGCGCTGGGACAGAGCATAACCCGTCAGCTGTTCTTCAAGGGCGAAAATCTCACCGGCAGCCTTGACCTGAGCCTGTATTCCGGAGACAAGGCTCAGTTCCGTATTCCGTTCACTTCCCTGTCAGCGGCTCTGGTTAATAACCCTGACGGCTATCAGCTTAACATCACCTATACTCCCGCAGTCATAGGGCAGCACAGCTCCAAGCTGCTGATTGCCGAGGGTGGTATTGAAGGCTCGCGTACCGTTACCCTCTTAGGTGAGTGTCTTCCCGTTCCGGAGCTTGGCGCATGTACGGCTATGGATGCCACAGAAGTGGGAGAGGACAGCTATCTGGCTCAGTGGACATATCCCGCCTCAGATGAAGTGGATTACTGGATAATCACCCGTACCCGTTATAGCAGAGGCAGTGCCGTGACAGAAGAAATCATGGCAGAAGCGGCTCCGTGGCTTATAAGCGGCTTTGCTGACAGTGACTCAGAGACTTATGCCGTACAGTCAGTGCGCCTGGGCTATCGCAGTCCCATGAGCAATGTCATCACCGTGACCCATGCCGGTGTGGATGATGTGTGCGTTCAGGCTCCGTTAGCCATAGTTCCCATAAGCGGTGGTATGCGTATCCAGCTGTCTGAGCCGCAGAGCGGCCTGCGCATTTACGACCCGTCAGGACGCGAGGTGTACTTCCTTGACACAGTGGAAAATAACACAGAAATCTTCCTCCCCGCCGGAATTTACATTCTCACCACCCGTGAGCATCCGTATCCGGTGAAGCAGGCAGTGTGGTAATATGGAATTTGAGATTAAATGAAGTTGCCCTTTATTGGCAGGTGACTTATTGAGAAGTATGCACAGTATCAACCTCTAATTCATGCAGACAATGGAAGAAGAACAAAAAACACCACTTACCGATTATTACTCAAAGCCATATCAAGGGAGGCGCTATATGGAGCATAGTAGTGAGTCTCTAATCATCCCGGCTGCTATCAACGCCATTGCGTGGCTTGCCTTTATAGCGGGAATAGTTGTCATTTTCATTGATATTGAAAACGGCTCATGGATATATGGACTTGGTATAGTAGTTTTTTCCGTATTCTTCTTCGGATTCTCTGTTATAGTTAAAGCAGCATTGAAGTATCTTGATGAATAAATCAACAACTAAATACTCAACCAATATAATCTTAAATTCTTATTGGAAACTTTCCACGTGAATCTTAAATTATTCATAGAGTGTTAAATTTTTCAGAAAAATTTGGTTTGGTGAACTAAAAGGACTAAATTTGTGTCATCTTTTTAAGATAGTATCCCCCTTAGATGGAAAAAGCTAAGGCCCGCCCTCAGTAATGGGGGCTTATTTTTTATTATGGAACAGAGCTATCCCGCACAGCGCGTAATTGTCTATGTAGACGGTTTTAATTTCTACTACGGTATCAGGAAAGAGCCGTGGAACAAGTATTATTGGCTTGACATTGTCAAGCTGTTTGAGCAGTTTATGCTGCCGCATCAGGAGTTGGTGGCGGTAAAGTATTTTTCAGCCCGGCCATTGGGCGACCCGGGAAAGAGTTTGCGTCAAAATGCTTTTTTTCAGGCTAATCTTGAAAATAAGAAATTCAAGTTGATTCTTGGCAAATACCTTAAAAAGAGGTTGGAGTGTTTTAAATGTCACAATATCATCAATACATACGAAGAGAAAGAATCTGATGTAAACCTTGCGACTCAGATTGTGGCGGATGCGTATCAGGATAATTGTGACATTGTGATTCTGGTATCTGCGGACAGTGACATGATACCCGCTATTGACCTTGCGCGAGAAGCTGGTAAAAAGGTGTTTATATATTTTCCTCCTAATCATAAATCCTCCAACCTGCGTATATTGGCCGGTATGAGGCCTACATGGCTTGAACGCTATGAGGGCCGTTTCAGAAATGCACTGCTGCCAGACCGGATAACGTTAAAGAGTGGATTTGAACTGGTGATTCCTGAGGAGTGGAGAATCATACGTGACGGTAAATAATTCCCGCTTGAACCCACTGACAAGTCAATAAGAATCACCCCAGTGCTTTGGTAAAGTAATTTTTTACTTTATTTTATAAATAAGCTGAAAAAAAATTGTATTTTTGCAGTTGCAAAACAAAGTGCCCCTGAAATATGTATTACATACGGTCAGCGGCAAAGAAATTTTGCCGGTATGTAAAATGCTGATATAGAGATAAATTAATATTAAACAACCCAATAATTACAATTTTTAAACACTATGACTAAAATCGGTATTAACGGCTTTGGCCGTATCGGTCGCTTCGTATTCCGTGCTTCTACAAAGCGTGATGACATTGAAGTAGTAGCAATCAATGACCTTCTTCCCGTTGACTACATGGCTTACATGCTTAAGTATGACACCATGCACGGCCGCTTTGACGGCACAGTAGATTACGATATGGAGAAGAGCGAGCTTATAGTAAATGGCAAGCACATCCGCGTAACAGCATGCCGTGACCCCAAGGAAATTGCATGGGGTGAAGCAGGTGCAGAATATGTAGTAGAGTCAACCGGTCTTTTCCTGACTAAGGAAAAAGCACAGGCACACATTGAAGCCGGTGCCAAGTATGTAGTGATGTCAGCTCCTTCAAAGGATGACACTCCCATGTTTGTTGTAGGCGTAAACGCTGACAAGTATGTAAAGGGTACTCAGTTTGTATCTAACGCATCTTGCACCACAAACTGTCTTGCACCCATTGCCAAGGTTCTGAATGACAAGTTTGGTATCACAGAAGGCCTCATGACCACTGTACACTCAACTACAGCTACTCAGAAGACTGTAGACGGTCCCTCAATGAAGGACTGGCGTGGTGGCCGTGCTGCTTCAGCAAACATCATCCCCTCATCAACAGGTGCTGCTAAGGCTGTAGGTAAGGTTATCCCCGAACTGAACGGCAAGCTGACCGGTATGTCAATGCGTGTTCCCACTCTGGACGTATCAGTAGTTGACCTGACAGTAAACCTGGCTAAGCCCGCTACTTATGAGGAAATCTGCGCTGCAATGAAGGAAGCTTCAGAAGGCGAGCTCAAGGGTGTTCTGGGTTACACTGAGGAAGATGTTGTATCAAGCGACTTCCTGGGTTGCCCCCTGACTTCAATCTTTGACAAGAAGGCCGGTATCCAGCTGACTCCCACCTTTGTAAAGGTTGTTTCATGGTATGACAACGAAATTGGCTACTCAAACAAGGTTCTTGACCTGATTGCCAAGATGGTGGAAATCAACGGCTAATAAGCAGTTAATATACCGTTTAAAGCATAAGCGGGCCGGTGTGGACTTTCACGCCGGCCCGCTGTGTTTTAAGACTCCGTTAACAAATATTGGGGAACGGGGTCTCATAATGGTGTGCGGGTTCTTATATCCCGTTCATATTTTTTTTGAGAAAGGGTCCTATGCGGCTGATGGATGGCTAATGGAGACAGATGAGTAATATTTTTACTTTTTTTTATGCCGCGCGTCTTGCATTTTTTATTACCTTTGTGATTATATTATCAGAGTAATATACAATGACACAGGACGATTCACAGCATCTCAATAAATACGAGGATTCAGAACCTCTGCCCAATACCATACTTGTGATAGGCGTGGGAGGCGGCGGCAGCAATGCCGTGAACCACATGTATCATCAGAATGTGAAGGGTGTCTCATTTGTTGTCACCAATACTGACCGCGCGGCCCTGCAGCGCAGTCCGGTCACAAACCGCGTTCTTTTAGGCCCCACTGTCACCCGCGGCCGTGGTGCCGGAAATGACCCGGAAAAGGCGCGTATGGCCGCAGAGGAGAGCGCACCGGAGATAGATAAGCTCTTCACACCGGAGATAGATATGGTGTTCATTACAGCCTCAATGGGCGGTGGTACCGGTACCGGTGCGGCCCCTGTGGTGGCCCGTGTGGCCCGTGAGCGTGGATTGCTGACGGTGGGTATTGTGACGGTGCCTTTTATCTTTGAGGGCATGAAGAAGATTACCAAGGCTCTGCGTGGCGCTGATGAGCTGCGTAAGCATGTGGATGCCTTGCTGGTGATAAATAATGAGCGCCTGACGGAGATTTATCCTGATTTTGCCTTTGAAAACTCTCTGGCAAAGGCTGATGACACGCTGTCAACAGCTGCGCTCAGTATATCAGAAATAATCACCAATGACGGTTATATAAACCTTGACTTCAATGACGTGCAGACCACCCTGCGTGACGGCGGCACGGCGCTTATCTCCATAGGCTACGGTGAAGGCGAGCATCGCGTGACAGATGCCATAAATGATGCCTTGCACTCACCTCTGCTGAAAGACACTGATGTGTTCTCATCACGGCGTCTGCTGTTTAATCTGTCATACTCACGCAGCGCTGAGCAGGTGTTCCGTACGGAGGAGGCAAGTGCGCTATCTGCCTTTGTATCCAAGATTGACTCTAAGGTGGAAGTGGACGTTATCTGGGGTATTCATTATGATGATACGCTGGGAAATAAGGTTAAGCTCACCATTCTTGCGGCAGGGTTTGATGCCTCAAACGGTAAGAACGCTGAGCCGCGCGTGGAGCAGGTTTCTGCTGCAGAGGCGGTGTCTGCCGCTACAGAGGTGGACGCCGGTATGATAAGCAGTGTGTACGGCAAGGAACGCATTGAGGAGGTTCAGCGTATTAAAAACCGTCAGCGCCACACCATTATAGATGATGACCATCTGGACGATGACGAGCAGATAACCCATCTGGAAAAAGAGCCGGCATATACGCGTGAACGACGTCTGAGCCAGACTGTGAAAGCAGTGGAAAGTACTCCCCAGCGCGCTACCGAGGCGCAGACACAGCACCAGCAGTCAGCGGCGCAGACATCCGCTGCCAAGGGTAATGTGATTAACTTTGATGCTGATGACCTTTGAGAGTCCTGACCTTTATTAAGGGACAGGTCTTAAGCATGGATGCGCTAAATTAGTTTACATACTAATATAAATTATATTATCAATCATTATTATGAAAAAGGTATTCTATGCCGTAATGGCAGTTGCCGCATTAGCCGCTATGACTGCATGTGGTGGTAAGAAAAATGTAAGTGATGCTGATTCAGACTCAGACAGCACCAAGAGCACCAAGGTGGATTCAGACAGCATCCGTAGAGCTGAGGCCATGAGGCTGCTGAATGAGCAGAGCCAGGAAGGTGACACCTCTTTAATGATGTATGGTTATGAGGAGGTTTCTTCTGATGGTACAGTGGAAGCTTCAGGTATGGAGGAAATGGTGGCTCCCACTGAAGGAGAAGACTGGTAAACGACACAAAATATGAAAAGCGGCGCTGTCAAGGTCATTTCCTGACGGCGCCGCTTTTTTATTAGCTTCTGCCATGCGTAAATCAACCGTATGGCAGAAGCTGAGTTTTAATACATACCGCATGAGGGCGGTAGAGGGCCTTTAATCGCGCGTATTTCCAAAGAAACGCAGCAGGTAAAGGAAGAGGTTGATGAAGTCAAGATAGAGGTTCAGAGCGCCTATTGTGGCCAGTCGTGAGGCGGAAGCCTGAGGCATCTCTGTGGCCATCTTCTTAATCTGCCATGTATCCCATGCTGTGAGGCCCACAAAGATGATGACCCCGAAGACGGATATTATCCACTCCATGCTTGAGCTCTTGAGGAAGATGTTCACCAGGCTGGCAATGATGAGACCTATCAAGGCCATGAACAGGATGGAGCCCCAGCGGCTGAGGTCACTCTTGGTGAAGTAACCGTAAGCGCTCATGGCGCCGAATGTACCGGCGGTAATGAAGAAAGTCTTTACAATGGAACCTCCGGTGTAAATCCAGAAGATGGGAGTCAGGGCCAGGCCGTTAACCAGTGAGAATACGTAAAACAGCGCTGTGGCGGTGGAGGAGCTGAGTTTGTTTATCCCCATTCCTATACCCAGCACAATTACAAGTTCAGCAATCATCAGGGCCCACATGAACCAGCTGTTCTGCATGATGAAGGAGGCGTAGGTGCTGTTATTGGCGCAGAACAGAGATACAAAGGCTGTGATGAGCAGACCCACTGTCATCTTGAAATAAACGCGTTTCATGACATCAGCCACGCGTGCTCCGTAAGCGGGAGGTGTGGCGGCTGAGGCGTTGTAGGGATTAAAGTTATTGTACTGCATAGTATTTATTATTTACGATAATAAGTTAATACGTTAAAAAGCGGTCTTTTGTTTACATGCGCTCCGGCACGTTAATGCCCAGCAGGCTCATTGCGGTGTTTATCACTGCTGCGGTAGTGGCGCTGAGCTGCAGGCGGAGGCTGCGCACGCGGGTGTCTTCCTCGCGCAGGATGCTGCAGTCATGATAGAAACCGTTGTACTCTTTAGCAAGGTCATAGAGATAGTTTGCTATCAGGGCGGGAGAGTAAGTGCGTCCGGCCTCAGCCACGGTGGCTGGGAAGGAAGCCAGGCGCTGTATCATGGCCACTTCCTTGTCATTAGGGGTTACGGTGCTGTAATCCTCAATGGTGTATCCGGCCTCTTCAGCGCGGCGGAGTACTGAGCGTATGCGTGAGTAAGTGTACTGTATGAAAGGTCCGGTATTGCCGTTGAAGTCTATGGTCTCACTGGGATTGAAGACAATGTTCTTGCGGGGATCCACTTTCAGGAGGAAGTACTTGAGCGCTCCCAGGCCCACAATCTCTGCAATAGCGGCAATCTCGCTGTCAGTCATGCCCTCAGTTTTGCCGGCGTTGCGGGCCACCTCAGCGGCTTCCTGCACCATCTTCTCCATGAGGTCATCAGCATCCACCACTGTGCCCTCACGGCTTTTCATACGACCTGAGGGCAGATTTACCATGCCGTAAGAGAAGTGCACCAGGTCCTTTCCCCAGCTGAAGCCCAGGCGGTCCAGAAGCAGAGAGAGCACCTGGAAATGATAATTCTGCTCATTTCCCACCACATAAATCATGCGGTCTATGGGGTAATCCTTGAAGCGGAGCTTGGCGGTGCCTATGTCCTGAGTCATGTACACGGAGGTTCCGTCACTTCTGAGAAGGAGCTTGTGGTCCAGTCCGGCGTCAGTGAGGTCAGCCCACACGCTGCCGTCCTCGCGGCGGTACATAATGCCTTTTTCCAGGCCTTCCAGCACCTTCTCCTTGCCTTCAAGGTAGGTGTCTGATTCATAATATATCTTGTCAAAGTCAACGCCCATACGGCGGTATGTGGCGTCAAAGCCGTCATATACCCAGTGGTTCATCATTTCCCAGAGTGCGCGCACTTCAGGGTCTTTTGCTTCCCAGAGGCGGAGCATCTCGCGTGCTTCCTGCATGAGCTGTGAGCGGCTCTCGGCTTCCTCATCTGTCAGCTCAGGATGCTGTGCTTTTATGGCGCTGAGTTCGGCTTTGTAGTGCTTGTCAAAGTCAACATAGCAGTCTCCTATCAGGTGGTCTCCTTTTATACCGGTGCTTTCAGGGGTCTCACCGTTGTGCCACTTCTTCCATGCCAGCATGGACTTGCAGATGTGGATTCCGCGGTCATTTACAATGTTTGTCTTCACCACGCGGTTACCGCATGCTGAGAGGATACGCGCCAGGCTGTAGCCCAGGAGGTTGTTGCGCACGTGACCCAGGTGCAGGGGCTTGTTGGTGTTGGGAGAAGAGTATTCCACCATTATCAGGGGGCTGTCTTCAGTCACCGGAGTCAGGCCAAAGTCCTTTTTGCCGGCCATGTTCTGCAGAACGCGGCACCATACGCTGCGGCGCAGGGTGATGTTGAGGAATCCTTTCACTACGTTGAATTTCTCCACTGCGGGTTCATGCTCTGTCAGCCATGTGCCTATGGCCTGTCCCACGGCTTCAGGGGCGCACCGGGCGGCTTTTACCCAGGGGAATACAACCACTGTGAGGTTACCTTCAAATTCTTTACGCGTAGGGGTTACGGCAATGTCAGCCGCAGGAGTATTTACACCGTATAGTTCAGCCACGGCATGGCTTACGGCAGTGGCCACAATCTTGTCAACGGAGGTGTTTTCTGTCATCAGTCTATGGTGTTTAGTCAGTATTTTTCTTTTAATTAGCAAAAATACAAAAAAGATGCCAAAGATGCAAACGGCACGGTTTCAGGTCAGAGTGATGAGTGATTAAGTAAGACTTCTGAGGGTGGGGGCTTATGATTTTTTTATTATTTTTGCATAGTGTTAAACATTTCTTTGAGTAGGGATGTTATGAATTCATAACCGGCTGCGGAGGGGTTGTGTTTTGCAACTTACCGGTGGGTTAAGTTTCATGCTATTTATAAGATTATTTACGCTTTAAAATAACAACAATGAAAAAGTTTTTTCAGGAATTCAAAGATTTTGCCATGCGCGGTAACGTGATGGACATGGCCATAGGTGTGATTATCGGCGGCGCTTTCGGCGCTATAGTAAGTTCACTTGTGAATGACATCATCATGCCCGGTGTGGGTGTACTGACCGGCGGTACTAACTTCAATGAGCTGAAGTATGTTATCCAGAAGGGAGTGACAAACGGGACGGAAATTATCACACCTGAGGTTTCCATCAATTATGGTACCTTTATCCAGACCATCATAGACTTCCTTATCATTGCTTTCTGTATCTTCATGGTAATCAAGGTTATGAACAAGATGAAGAAAGCGAAGGAAGAGGAAGCGCCGGCACCTGCAGGACCCACTCAGGAGGAGCTGCTGGCTGAAATCCGTGATCTTCTGAAGAAAGACACAGAAAATAAGACTGTTGGCAACAAGTAAGGCTGACAAGCCCGTACTACACAGCCTGCCGGTTTTCCTGGCGGGCTTTATGTGTAGTGGCAAGAGTACTCTGGGAGAGGCTGTATCAGCCGCAACGGGTGTGCCTTATGTGGATCTGGACCGGGCCGTTGAGGCGCGTGCGGGCATGGCGCTGAGCCGTTATATCCCCCTTGTGGGGGAGGAGACTTTCCGGGCTCTGGAGAGGAGTGTGCTGTCTGAGCTGCTGACTGGCGGCGGGCCGGTGCTGGTGGCTCTGGGAGGTGGAACTCCGTGCCGGCCGGGAGTAATGGAGGAGCTCAACAGGCTTGGAGTGACAGTGTGGCTGCAGGCTGACGGTGAGCGTCTGATGAACCGCATACGCGAGGGCCTGGGCAGCAGACCGCTGCTGAAGGCTGTGCCCGTTGAGGAGCTGGAGGCGCATGTGGAGCGTTTGCTGCAGGGACGTGAGGCTTATTACAGGCTTGCCCGGCTGAGGTTTGACTCCTCTTTCCTGGAGACTCCGGAGGAAATACATGAAAGCGTAAATAAGTTTATTAATCTTATACATGAGCATCAGACTCACTTAACCAATTAATTATCACATAAGCTATGAGTGCCCCAACGCCATTAGAGCAACTGCTGGCCGTAAGTGTCAGCAAGAGAACGGTTTCCATAGGGTTACCGGCCTCCACGGATCCATCTGAACGCAGATTTCCACTGACACCTGAAGGTGCCGGACTGCTGGCGGAGATGGGTTATAAGGTGATAATGGAGTCTGAGGCAGCCCGGGAAATACATTACGCAGACAGCGCATATGTGCGTCAGGGTGTCACCGTTGCCGACCGCGCTCAGGCACTGAGGGCTGATGTGGTACTGCATCTGCCACCCATCAGTGTTGCTGATGCGCGGCGTATGCGCCGGGGTGCCATGCTGCTGACCCTGCTACATCCGTTGCGGCAGAATGTGGCGGCGGTGAAGTTGCTCCTGGATAACGGCATAACCGCCGTGGCTCTGGACCATATTACTGATGCGGCGGGTCACAGGCCCTTTGCTGACATATTGCACGAGATAGACGGGCGGGCATCCATAGCACTGGCCTCAGCGCTACTGGCTGATGCTGTTGAAGGCAAAGGTATTCTGCTGGGAGGTATTCCTGGGATAGTGCCGTGTGAGGTGACGGTTATAGGTGCAGATATTGCAGGGTGCGCCGCGGCGCGTGCGGCGGTGGGCGCAGGTGCCACGGTGCGCATCTTTGACAATGATATTTACCGTCTGCGCACGGCTATGGCTGACCTTGGACCGGGGATAATAGCCAGCGCCATGCATCCCAGAGTGCTGGAGAATGCGCTGCGTACGGCGGATATAGTGATAGCTGACGAGGCGGTGGAGATAACCCCTGATCTGGTGGATGTGATGAAGCGCGGGGTGATAATATTTGACCTGGCGGCTGACGGACGCAGCTCCTTCCCGTCACTCTATCAGGTGGACCTTGCGGCTGCCAGCGCCCGTGACACTCTGCCTGAAAGCGGCGGCCGTCTGTGTTATATCAACGGCGGAAGTGCCGTGCCGCGTACAGCTGCCATGGCTCTGAGCAATACCTTGCGTCCCATGCTGGAGACGCTGCTGCGCTGTGACGGCACAAGCAATTTTCTGAAGCTGAATCCCGGAGTGGCCTCCGGCGTGTACACGTACCGCGGACGCCTGGTGAATGCCCGTCTGGCAAGACGCCTGAAGCTCAGAATGATAGATATAGCCATTCTTTTAAGTTGCTGAGAAAATGACTTCTGAAAAATATTATGTGGTGTGGCGCGGCCACCGTCCGGGAATTTATGACAGCTGGGCTGACTGTGAGGCGCAGGTGAAGGGGTTCCCCGGAGCACGTTACAAGGCTTTCAGCAGCCAGCGTGAGGCCGTTGCCGCCTACCGTGACGCTGACGTTGAGAGTCTGGCCATGTTCAAGGCTATAGCGGCGCAGGCGGCAAAACAGAGGGTGAATTATGATGCTATCCCTGAGATATGTCAGGAAGCCATTGCGGTGGATGGTGCATGTGCGCGTAATCCGGGTCCCATGGAGTACCGCGGCGTACATGTGGGCAGCGGCAGGGAGCTGTTTCACTTCGGGCCTTGTGACGGCGGAACCAATAATATTGCAGAGTATCTGGCTCTGATACATGTGCTGGCCCTGCTGAAGAAGAACGGGGATACCCGTACACCGGTGTACACTGATTCCAAGACGGCGCTTTCATGGCTGCGCCGGGGACGCTCCAATACCACTATAGTGCCCAATGAGCGCAACGGGCGCACCATAGACCTGCTCAGACGCGCCGATGCGTGGTTGGCAGCCAATAAGCCGCTGACCACCCGTGTCCTGAAGTGGAACACTGAGGAGTGGGGTGAGATACCGGCGGATTTCGGACGTAAGTAAGAGTCATTTCCAAGGCATATCCCGAGACCGAGGCCTTATATTCCCGTGAGGGGGGATAAAAGCGGGAGAACTCCGGGTACGAGGGTGTCTTACCAGTCTGGGGCTTCCTCCTTGGTGGTGCTGTCAGGGGCTTTCTCACCCGGCTTTAGCTTGGGCTTGTTTTTCTTTATGGCGTATGGTTTCTGGGCATCCAGGGGGAGACTGAACGGATCCCAGTCCTGGTCTATGTCCCAGTTCTTTTTCAGCTCTATTTCAGCGTTGAAGTAATAAACCTCTTCCGGCTGCAGTGCGTCAGCAACTTTTCCGGTGTCCCACAGGCCGTTAGCGTTGGCGTCAATGAACATGCGGGCAAAATACTTTCCGGGGTTGAGGAAGCGCAGCGTGGCCACACCGTTTATTACCGGCGCTGTGTAACGTACCTCATCAGAGGAATTCAGGAGTTCCACCACCGCGGCGGTTGAGTCCAGACCGCTGATGCGGAACCGCAGAGCGCTGTAATCATCCTCCTTTTTTACGGTAAACTCATGCTTGAACGCCTTAATGGGGGTGTCATATATGCTGTGGACGGCGGCTGAATCAGCCGTAAAGCGGTATTTTCCCTGCGGTAACCACTTCACATGTGCCACGCGCCGCGTGAGGGGCAGAAGGCTGTCAGGACGCAGGGAAAAGCCCTCTACGGGCATCCAGGTGGTGTCACGCTGAAACTCCAGGCGCAGCGCCGTGCTGTCCAGAGATGCCAGGGGCTCTGAGAAGTCCAGAATCATGGGAGCGTTCAGTTCCTGTGTGGAGCCTGATGTGGCGCGTATGCTGAGGAATTCCTGTCTTAAGGTGGTGCTGTCAGTGTCTTCTTTCTTTTTTACCTTGGGAGCTCTGAAGAAAACTCTTATGGTGTCAGTGCGCGGCGAGAGGCGGTCCAGAGAGTCTGTTTCAAGATAAGTCACGCCCAGCCGCAAGCTGTCCTGCTGCAGAATCTCCGGAGAGCGGAGCCAGTAAACCAGAGTGTCTGCTGTAGGATTTTTCTGCAGTACGGTGTGATTGCTGAAGTCCTGTCCGTCCAGTGCTCCGCCCACCACTCTGATGGACGGCAGTGGCTGTGTTCCGGCGCTGTCTGGCATCACCGGGGCACCCATGCGCAGGCTTACGCGGCGGCGGTCCATGCGCGCATAGTCAGCCAGGTACTGGGCGCGGTAATCTTCATTAAACCAGGTAAGGAGAATGTCATTGGGAAGATATTCCAGGCCTGAGCGTTCCGCCAGGCTGTCAGTACCCATTATGGAGGTCAGTGTGTCCGTGACGGTGATGGCACGGACCTCAGGACTCACCACGGCGTCATAGAAGGCAATGTCCTCAGAGCGGTCCCATTTGTAGTCACGGTTAAGGTCATTGAGAGCAAAGACGCGGTATGAGCCCGGTGCCAGGTTACGGACGGTGAACTGTCCCAGCTGATTTGTACGCGTGACGCGCAGCAGCGGAACCTTGGTCAGGGCTGTGTCAGAGAGGTTTGAGTGGACTCCCACCAGCATACCCTGTGCCGGCTCAAGGTTACGGGCCTGGAGTACCATTCCTGACAGGCGGAGGGTGTCAATGGCGGGACCTGTGGAGAAGTCCACGGTGAAACCGTCCAGAACGTTGCCCTCATTTAGGTCCTTTATGGCGTCAGCAAATTCAATGGTGTATGAGGTATTGGGAATCAGAGTGTCCCTGATATCCACCGTAATGCGATGACCGTTTGCAGACACAGACGGCGGCTGTATCTGTGGAGGTGAAATTATAACCTTGCTGAAGGCGTCTTCCAGCTGGAGATTCTCATCAAAGTACAGGTTAATGCGGCGTGGATTCACCTCTGTGGCCCCCGGAGCGGGCACTGAGCGGATGAAACGCGGGGGCTCAGTGTCTCTGGGGCCGCCTTCAGGGTGGCCTATACTGGCGCAAGCGCTTATTAACAGTCCGCCGGCTACGGCGGTTAAGGCTGTAAGGGTCTTCCAGTTCTTCATTGCCGGTAAGTGTGAGTTTTGACGCAGTTACAAGACGGCGGCTATTTCTTTAAAAGCGTATGAATTCTGTGCTCCGTCCGGTTCAGTGAGAGTTATGTGTCCGGTGGGTGCCACGGCCGTTATACAGGCGTTAAAAAGGCGTCCTGTGGCCGTGTGGATGTACGGGTGGAAGCCGGAGCTGCGCCACAGCATGGACGTGTAATCCTCCAGGAGAGTATCTGCTGAGCCAGTACAGGTGCGTACGCCGTATGCCTCTATGCTTTCCATGATGGCGCTCATGGCACCTTCAAGTATGGGCCGGAGACGGAAGTCCATGCCGCATATCTGGGAGAGCGAGATGGGATTGGGCGCATCAGAAGTGAATGTCTTCTGGTTAATGTTAAGCCCTATTCCTGTGACGGAGCGGGTGACGTATGCACCTGAGAGGGTGTTTTCTATGAGGATTCCGCCCAGCTTGCGGTCAGCAAAGTAGATGTCATTGGGCCACTTGAGGGTTAGCCATTCAGGCAGCGGAACCAAGGTACGCAGATAAGCCGCCAGCCCGACGGAGATGGCCATGGAGAGCTCAAACTGCCTTGTGGCGGGGAGCTGCAGCTGCGTGAGCACAAAGGAGAAAGTGAGGTTCATACCCGGTTCCGCCTCCCAGGAGTTACCCCGCTGTCCGCGTCCGGCTGTCTGTGTGTGTGCACACAGCACGGTGCCGTCCGGAGCGTTCTCAAAAGCGGCTCCGGGGGCAAAAAGGGCATTGGTGGATGCGGTCTGAGTTATTTCTATTATGTTCATCAAGAAGCTCAGAGGTTGCTCAGGGTGAGGGTGCGGGCGTCAGTATCAGGGTCAACGGTCAGGTCCACGCGCACGGTGTCATCAGGCAGAAGCTCCTCAGCGCGCTCAGGCCATTCAATAAGGCAAACCGCGCCGCTGTCAAAGTAATCCTGAGCGCCTATGTCCTCAGCTTCATCCACGCTTTCCAGACGGTACAGGTCAAAGTGGTAAATAAGCTCAGCGGTGGTGTCGCTGCGGTATTCATTAATGATGGAGAAAGAGGGTGAGTTTGCCTCCTCAGGATCCACTCCCAGGGCCTGGGCCAGATGTCTGATGAAAGTGGTTTTGCCGGCGCCCATGGGGCCGTAGAAGGCAAAGACTGTGTGGTCACCCATCAGGGAGACAAAGCGCTCTGCGGCCTGCTGGAGCTGTGCGGGGGTGTTTATCTGTATGGTTTCTGTAGCCATTTTATTTTTTTGGTGTAAGTGTTATCAGAGGAATTAGCATTTCTTCCATGGAGATGCCTCCGTGCTGGAAGGTGCCGGTGTAATACTGTACGTAATGGTTGTAATTATTGGGGTAAGCAAAGAAGTCACGTCCGGTGGCAAAGATGTATGTGGAGCTGATGTTAGGCGCCGGGAGCCCAAAGCGCTCCGGCCGTTTTATCTCATACACCTGTTTGGGATTATAGTTCAGGTTTTTGCCTAACTTGTAACGGAGGTTGGTGTTAGTGTTGCGGTCGCCCACCACTTTAATGGGGTTTTCCACGCGTATGGTACCGTGGTCTGTGGTGATGATGAGCCTGCAGTCAGCTTCCGCAATGCAGCGGAGCAGTTCCAGGACTGATGAATGGCGGAACCAGGATTCAGTCAGAGAGCGGTAAGCGGCGTTTGTGGAGGCCAGCTCACGTATCATTTTGGATTCAGTACGGGCATGAGAGAGCATGTCTATAAAGTTGAAGACCAGTACATTGAGGTCGTTCTCCATGAGTCGCTTGAAATCGCGGATAAGTTTCTCACACGCGGTGTTGTCATTAATCTTGTTGTAAGAGAAGCGGCATTTGCGGCGGAAGCGTTCAAACTGGGTGGCAATCAGAGGTGACTCATTAAGGTTCTTACTCTCTTCCGCGTCTTCATCAATCCAGAGCTCGGGGAACATTTTCTCAATCTGTGCCGGCATGAGTCCGGAGAAGATGGCGTTGCGGGCATACTGAGTGGCTGTGGGCAGGATGGAGGTGTACAGTTCTTCAGTCATGGTGAAGCTGTCCGCCAGGAGCGGCTTTATGGTCTGCCACTGGTCCAGGCGGAAGTTGTCAATGAGTATAAAGAACACCTTCTGTCCGGCGTCAAGGAGGGGAAAGACCTTGCGGCTGAACACGCGGGGGCTCATCAGAGGCGCTGAGTCAGGGTCATCCATCCACTTTTCATAATTGCGGCGCACCCACTTGCTGAAGCGGTTGTTGGCCTCCTGACGCTGCATGTCCAGCATCTGTTCCATGTTAGTGTTGGCGCTGGCCAGTTCCAGCTCACGGAACACCAGGCGGCGGTAGAGGTCCTGCCAGTCAGAGATTGTGGCTGCGGAGTCAGTGAGCTCACTGAGGTTGGAGAAGTCCTCGCGGTAATCCTTGGAGGTCTGTTGTGCCACCAGGGCGTCACTGTGGAGTATTTTCTTAATGGCCAGCAGAATCTGATTAGGATTCACGGGCTTTATCAGGTAGTCAGCAATTTTGGAGCCCACCGCCTGGTCCATGATGTTTTCCTCCTCGCTCTTGGTAATCATGATTACGGGGAGGTGGGGATAATCCTGCTTGAGTATGGAAAGTGTTTCCAGTCCGGTGATACCGGGCATGTTCTCATCCAGGATAATGAGGTCAAAGGGGCGTGAGGCCACCAGTTCCAGGGCATCATGGCCGTTGTTAGCGGTGGTGACTTCATATCCGCGGTTGCGGAGGAAAATGAGGTGGGGTTTGAGGAGGTCTATCTCATCATCTGCCCATAGTATATTCTGCGGCATCTTTTACACTAAATCTTGGTTATCTTCATCATCACCTTCACTGCCGGGTTCATATTCCGGCATGGCGGGCTGAGGAGAGGGTTTGACGGGCGTAACGGCGGGAGCGGGAGCCTTAGCGGGCTCAGTGGCCGGTGAGGGTATTGGCTCAGGAGTCGGAGCCGGTTCCGTTGCAGGCGCGGGTGTAGTTTCCGGTACGGGGTCAGTTACCACGGGCACGGGCTGTGGCTCCGGAACAGGTGTCAGCGGAGCCGGAACGGGCTGCGGGGCATCCTGAGGCACTTGTTCAGGGTCAGAGTCAAAGCCTGTCTGTTCCGGCTGCAGGGATGAAGGCTGCTGATTACTTTCAGGGCTTTCCTGAGCGGGCTGTGAGGCTTCTTTCTCAGCCTGTTCAGCTTCCTGAAGGGTTTCTATCTCTTCCACTGGAATGAGGTGTCTCTGAGCGTCTATGTAATTATGTTCTTCCAAGTAGCGGAAGTACTCGTCAAAAGAGCGGCCACCGTCCAGCAGGGCCTTGAAGTTGGCCTCACTGATTACCACCGGGCGTACGCCGGGCGGAAGACGGAACTCAGTGGAGCGTCCCATGACGGCGCGGTAGTGGTTGAGCTCAGCCATGTTTGCAAAGCCGCGAATCACTATCATGCCCAGGCGGCCGAAGTTCATGGGTTCAAGGTCAAAGTCCTTTACCACAAAGGAGCTGAAGTTATGGCGTGCCAGGGAGTACAGGAGCTGATTAGTGCTCACCACGTCAGTGGGGTAAAGGAGCACCAGTAGCTGTCTGGTGTCCGGGTTGAGGTCAAATTCCAGCGGGGCGTCAGAGGCGGCTACGGCGGTGGAGTCACCTGTAAGGCGTATGTCCCATACCATGCCGCGCATGTTACCGGCTGAGGAAGTGGTGTTCAGCTCTCTGCCGGCGGCCATGCCCTTGAGCCATGCAGAGGCCAGGGGCGTAAGGTCAGTGTCCGGGTAGCGTTCCAGAAGTTCGCGGAGTACGGAATTGAATTCCTGAGGCTTGTGTTCAGTCACGTAAGCCAGGGCGTGCAGGAACATGAATTTGGGCATGAGCGGGCTCCTGGGGTAGAGGGAGCTCACTTTATCATAGACGCTGTGTACGGTGGCGTTACGGTTATCCATGTATGCGTTGAAGGCTTCCTCATACAGGGCGTTCTGATGGCTGTCCATGCGGCGCAGGTTGTCCAGATAATCCGGATTCTTCATGGCCACGCCGTATGGTGAGTCCGGGAAGTCAGAGAGGATGAGGTTGCGGTAATGCTCAGCCTGTGCGTTATTGCCCCGGCGGGCGTACATCAGGTATAGGTTATAGTATACGTCCAGGCGGTACACATTGTCAGGATATTCTTTGAGAAGGCGGTCAAACTCAGTTTTAGCGCCGTTGAAGTCATCCAGTTTGTCTTTGAGTATGACGCCCATGTTGTACAGGCCTTCCTGAATTATGTCCTTGCATGTGAGGCGTTCAGCGTCAGAGGTGGGAATCTGTGACAGATAATATTCCGGATAGTGCGGGTCAGACATGTGTTCAGCGGAGCCGTCAGACTGCTGGGTTTCAGAGCTGTCCGGGGTGTCAGAACCTGTGTCTGCGTCCTGTGCGGTTTCAGAATCCTGTGGGTTGAAGTCATCAAAGCTGAAGGAAGCCTTATTGCGGCGGCGCCAGTCATCTTCCAGTTTACGCGAGCCCCAGCGGCGCTGGAACTCAGTGCGGCCCTGATTGCGGGTGGCGGCATTGTAGAAGTACCATGAATTGTCAGCGTTTATGTTAAAGGCGTTGGGGGCGTTTTTGTCAGAGAGTCCGTTACCTTTTGCCGCCTGGTCAGCCAGATATTCTTCTCTGGCGGCAGCCTCAGCCTCTTCTTTTTCTTTTTTATTCAGCTCTGCAATTATCTTATCCACCACGGCTCGCTGTTCTTCAGGAGTCTTGTAACTCAGTGTCAGCAGAGAGTCCTGCAGGGTAACATTCTGTGCGTAAACGGCCAGTTCATCCAGCACGTCACTGCGGCGTTTGAGGTTGTTGTAGTCCGGGTATGACTTAGGGAGCATGGGTATGGCCTCAGCATAACAGGGCTGGGCCAGTTCATACTGTCCTCGGTCAAAGTACAGGCCACCCAGAGTGAGCTGTGATATGGCTTTTTCCACGCCGTTGCGCTTGCTTTTCTCAGCTGCTAATTTATAGTTCTCTATGGCGCGTGAAGTGTCAGCGCGTGAGAGGTAGAGGTTACCAATGGCGTAATAAATCTGGTCCAGGTAGTCAGCGTTACGGTCATAGCGGGTCATGCGGCGTAGTGCTCTGACCTCAGGTTCTATGTTCTGGCCGGTGAAGACTTCAGACTGTTTGATGCGGGCGTTAAACCTGGTGCGGTAAGAGGCTGAGGAAGAAGAGCCGGCGCGGCTGAAGGCCTCATAAGCCATGTCATTCATGCCTAAGCGCTCATAAACCTGTCCGGAGAGGAAGTTAAGGCGCACTTTCTGTGCCCCGGAGGCGGCGGAAGCGGCTTTCTTAAGGTACGGGAGTGCCTCAGTGTACATTTCAGAGCGGAGGTAGTAATCAGCCCAAGCGGTGTTATAAAGCTTACGCAGTTCACCGGATGTGAGTGATTCTTCCTTTATGCGTGAGAGGATGAGTTCCGCCTCATATTTCCAGTCCAGGGCAAGGTATGCCATGGCTTGCCACAGACGGGCTTCCGTGACGGTGGCAGGGAGCCAGGTGAAATGACGGCTCACGTAAAAGAATGTGGAAGCGGCTCCAAGGAAGTCTCCGTTATAGTACTGGCTGCGTCCCATCATCATCCATGCGTTGTGGAGGAAGGGATTGTACTCATCTCTCTTCATCCACTCCTTGTAAGCGGGGTCAGAGGCTTTTCCGGCTTTCTTTGCGGGGCGCTGTTTGATGCTGCGCACCTGAATGGCTTTCTGGGCTTTTTCTATGGAGCGGTCAAAGTTTCCGGAGGGCTGAGGCGCCATGGCGTCTGCTTTTGCCTCCACGGGGTGGATGAAGACCTGGCGGGTGTAGTCATCCTCATACTTGGTCTCCATTTCTTCCAGGGTCTTCTTATAATGCTCATCACCGTTGAAGTAAATGTTATATCTGGTGATGAAGGCTGTGTACTGGCGTCTGGCGGCGGTATTTTTTTTCCCAAGACATGAGGTCAGTGTCCCGGCGGCGGCCAGGGCAGTCAGAACCCACAGGAGGGCACGTGTCAGGTGTCTCAGTCTCATACAGTGTATAACGCCCTGTGAAAGGTCTTTATTGCCCTGCGGCGGGGTTGTCAGCTTTTTTGGCGGGGTCGTCAGGATATGTTATGCGGGAGTGGTAAATGGTCATCAGACGCTTGATGAAAGCCTGCTTTATAATCTGGACGTCACGGAATGAGAGGGGAGATTCATTATGGAGTCCGTCAGCTATCTGTGAGTCAATTATGCGGTTCACCAGCTCCGCAATGGCCTGAGGAGTGTGCTCTTTCAGTGAGCGGCTGGCGGCTTCCACGGAGTCAGCCATCATCAGGAGGGAGGTCTCGCGTGAGCGCGGGTTGGGTCCCGGATAAGTGAACGGGGCCGGGTCCACTTCCTCACCGGGGCTGTTCTTGCAGGCGGTGAAGTAGAAGTACTTGGCCTTTCCGGCGCCGTGATGCTCACGGATGAAGGCTTTGAGGAGTCCGGGGAGCCCGGCCTTGTCAGCCAGTTTCACGCCGTCAGCCACGTGATTTATAATAATCTCCGCGCTTCTCTGCGGGGGCAGGGCGTCATGTGGGTTTACGCCGTGCTGGTTCTCAGTGAAGAATGCGGGGTTACGGAGTTTTCCTATGTCGTGATAGAGGGCGCCGGCACGCACCAGAGGAACGTTGGCGTTAATGTGCTGTGCGGCATCAGCTGCAAGGTTGCTTACGGCCATGCTGTGCTGGAAGGTTCCGGGGCAGTCGTCGCTGAGACGGCGCAGCAGGGGGCTGTTAATATCCGCAAGTTCCACCAGTGTCACCACTGATACAAAGCCAAAGCTGCGCTCCATGACAAACATGAGAATGTAAGCCAGAGAGGTGAGGACGGCGTTTATGAGCAGGAAAATGACCATGCGCCAGCTGAAAGACTCAAAGGAGCCGTTCATCAACAGTGTCAGGGCTACGTAAGCCAGAATGTACGCGGTGCCCACCAGGGCCGCGGTACGGAGCAGCTGGCTGCGCTGACGCAGCTCGCGCAGGGTGTTTACGGCGGCAGATGCGGCGCAGAACTGCAGCAGTATGTACTCCAGCGCAAAGGAGCTTACAGGGGCGCAAATCATGGTGAGGACAAAGGATATAAACAGGGCGGTACGGGCGTCAAAGAAGACCAGCGCCAGGATGGGCACAATGGTCATGGGCACCAGATATATGCCGGCGGGAGTAAAGGCATTGGCCCCCACGCCTATGAGGAAGAAGACTGTCAGAAGCACATAGACAAACAGGAGTTTGCGAAAGGTGTGCATTATTTCCGGACAGTTATAGTACAGGTATGCAAAGAGGGATGTGAGCATCAGGGCCACATAGAGGAACTGACCCAGCAGCAGCAGGAAACTGTCTCCTGAGCGGCGGCTGGTGCGCTCAGCCAGCATGGTTTCATAAGTGCGGAGATTGGTGTAATCCTGTTCTGTGAGCACCACGCCGTTATCTATGATGGTCTGGCCGGGGAGGATAACTTCCCGAGCTACGGCTAACTCACTGAGCGCCAGTTCATACTGATTACTGGTGGCTTCCGCGTCACGCATTACATTGGGAATGAGGACACGCGGGAGGTCCAGTGAGTTTATGAACTTGAGCGTAACTGAGTCAGCGGCGTACATGGCGCGGAGTGTGTCAGCAATATTTCCGGCCGAGAGGAGGCCTGAAGCGCTGCGGGCGGTGAGTACGTTCTGGTTCATGATGCGTATGCGGCTGAGGGTGCCGTCAGAAATCATGGCGCGTTCATCAGCGCTTACCACGCCGTAACCGGGATTGTTGTAGAAGTTGCGTATTATGCCATAAATGGCCGCTGCGCGCGGCACACCGCCTTTGGGGAGTAAGGACAGGACTGAGTCAGCTGTGCGGGCGTTGCGCCTGAAAACGGGTTCAAAGACTTCATCCAGGCTGTCTCTCTTGTGGCGGAATGTGGCGGAGTCAGGCTTTACGGGAATGTCAAAGGGGGCTATAAGTTTTGCGTAGCTCCAGGGTTTCCCCACTTCATAGACGTAGCCTTTTTCCTGGGGATGAGGGTAAAAGACAGTGACAATGGCAGCTACGGCCAGTGTCAGCAGTATGGTAATAAGTGAGTTTTTCTTTGCCGGGGTCATAGTGTCAGTTTATTCGTGCCACTTTCTGTACGCCGTTTATGTCGCGCAGTTTCTTTTCCAGGTCAGTCACCACTGAGACGTCAGAGACGCGGACCCACAGGTCACATTCAAAGAGTTCATTGAGTGCTTCAATGTTTACCTTGCGGATGTCCATGGCCATGTGTGTGGTAATGAGGGAAGTGAGTTCCTGGAGTATGCCCATGCGGTCAATTCCTTCAATGCGCACATGTACGGTGAAGCGTTCAGCGGGGACAGCGGGCCATTTCACGTTCACGATGCGCGGGCCATAGCCGGCCTTGAGAACCTGGGCGCGGGGGCAGGTAAGGGCGTGAACCTCCACGCTGCCGTCATAGTTCACCCAGCCCATCACGTCATCACCGGGGATGGGATTGCAGCAGTCAGATATTACGTAATTGGGGCCGTCCGGGCCGTCAGTAAGCTCATAAACTTTCTTGGTGTCAATTTTCCGGGGAGCTGGCGGTTCTGCCTGCGTGGAGTCATCAGATTTTTTTCCCAGGCGGAGTATCTTGTTTATTATTCCGCGGCCTGCGGATGTGTTCTGCGGCGGGGTCTCTCCGGCCTTGCGCAGCTGTGGCACCAGAAAGTCACCCAGCATTATCTCTTCTGCGCCCAGACGGTAACAGAGCTCGTCACGGTTTGCGGCGTGGTATGTTCCCAGAATCTTGGTAATCACGGGGTTGACGTCCGGAATGGCGTTGGTGCTGAGCCAGTCAGAAAGCAGCTGGCGGCCTTTGTCCAGCAGGGGCTGATGGAGGCGTCTTACAGCCTGACGGAGTCGTGTGCGTGCCTTGGCGGTCACCAGAAAGCTTTCCCACTCAGGTTGGGGTGTCTGTTTCTGTGAGGTGAGAATCTCCACCTGATCACCGCTGTTGAGTACCTGGCTGCGTGAAACCAGCTTGTGGTTCACTTTTCCGGCTATACAGTGTATGCCCAGTTCAGAGTGCAGCGCAAATGCGGCATCAAGGACTGTGGCACCGGCGGGGAGTGTGAGCAGTTCGCCCTTGGGAGTGAATACCACTATCTCAGAGGCAAAGAGGTTTAGCTTGAGGGTGTCCAGGAAGTCTATGTCACTGGGCCCGGGGTTCTCAAGTATGTCTTTTATGGTGCGGAGCCAGACTGTGAGCTCGCTTTCTTCCTCACCCTCACCAATCTTGTATTTCCAGTGGGCGGCAAAGCCTTTTTCAGCTATCTCATCCATGCGACGGCTGCGTATCTGTACTTCCACCCAGTTTCCGTCAGGGCCCATGACGGTGAGGTGTAGGGCGCGGTATCCGTTAGCCTTAGGAACTGAAATCCAGTCACGTGTGCGGTCAGGATGCAGTCTGTAAAGGTCAGTTATGGCGCTGTAAATGTTCCAGCACATTTCTTTTTCACGGGCGGGGTCATCACAGTCAAAGACTATACGCATGGCGTACAGGTCATACACTTCCTCAAAGGGGACGTGTTTTGTCTGCATCTTGTTCCAGATGCTGTACACTGATTTGAGGCGGGCCTTGGCCTCATATTTGAGCCCCATGGCGTCCAGGCGTGCGCGGATGGGAGCGGAGAAGTCAGAGTAAACGCGAGAGCGGCCTATCTCGCTTTCCTCTATTTTTTTCTGAATTTCTTCATACGCGGCTGGGTGCTCATACTTGAAACTGAGGTCTTCAAGTTCAGTTTTTATGGCAAAGAGGCCCAGACGGTGTGCCAGCGGGGCGTAAATGTACAGGGTTTCACCGGCAATTTTGTACTGCTTGTTAGGGGCCATGGAGCCCAGGGTGCGCATGTTGTGGAGGCGGTCAGCCATCTTTATGAGTACCACGCGTATGTCCTCACTCATGGTGAGCAGGAGCTTGCGGAAGTTTTCAGCCTGTGCTGAGGCGCGGTCCCCAAAGATGCCGCCGGAAATCTTGGTAAGTCCGGACACGAGCTCAGCAATTTTCTTTCCAAAGTGAGCCTCAATGTCTTCCACGGTGTACTCCGTGTCTTCCACCACGTCATGGAGCAGCGCGGCACAGATGCTGGTGGAGCCCAGTCCTATTTCCTGACTCACAATCTTGGCCACGGCAATGGGGTGAAGGATATACGGCTCGCCGGAGCGTCGTCGTATGCCCTTGTGAGCTTCACGTGCAAACTTAAATGCACGCTCTATAATTTCCACCTTTTTGCGGTGGTTGCTCTTTAGATAACCGTCCAGAACCTCGCGGAAGGCTTCATCCACCATCCGCTCTTCGGCCATAGCCTGAGATTGATTTAGAGGGGTGTGAGTCATGATGTATTTTATTCCAAGTAAGCCACAAATATATAAAACTCCCGCAAAATAATCAAACGCGCGCGTCAAATTTAAGACTTATAAGCCATGTGGGCCATGTGAGTCATATAAGTCATATCTGACGTATAAGTGATGAATGGCTTATATTAAAGAAGGAGGATGTACCAGGCGTGCCTGATACATCCTCCGGATGTCTTATGGTAATTTAAATTACTTTACCAGTTCCTTAGCAACCTTGTTGCCCTGACGTACGATGTACAGACCGGCAGCGGGGTTAGCAACTTCTACGCCCTGGAGGTTGTAGTAAGTCTTGGGAGCGTTAGCATCAACAGTGATGTCCTTGATGCTGCCCATACCTTCAAGGTTCATGATAACTGTAGCGTCGCCCTGAGCTGATTCCCAGCTGATGGTGATAGTACCTTCGAAGTCATCTTCAGTTGTACCACCTTCTACGTTGTAAACCCAAACAGCTTCGTAGCAGTTTTCACCTTCTTCGGGTTCGCTTTCTACGTAGATAGTAGCGCCATCACCGGCACCGTAGTTGATTGAACCCCAGTCAGCGTCAGCAATCTTGAACATAGTTCCCATGGGAATCATGGTCTCGCCCTTGCACTCAAAGGTGTACTTGTTCTCAGAAACGCTGGTCATCTGCCAAGCTTCGTCAGAACCCCAGCCGTTCATGGCACCACGCAGATAAACGGGAGTAGCACCGGTGGGAGCGGGAGTAGTGGTAGTGAAGGTCATTGTGCTCAGGTCACCTGCAACAACAATCTTCCAGTCACCCTTCCAGGGAGTCAGGATGTTAGCGTCGCCGTTAACAACTTCCAGAGCCTGGCCAACGTTAGTCTTGTCCAGAGAAACGAAGAGAGCGCCTGCGTTGAAAGAATCCCAGTCACCCATAGCGGTTGAGATCTTGATAGAAGTCAGGTCATTGATTTCCATGGTATAAGCGCCACCGGCCAGAGCTACTTCAAAGGGAGCATCGGGAGTCCAACCGAGGCCTTCACCTGCACCGCAAACGTACAGTGACTGAGCGTTCATTGAAACAGCGGCCATGGCAGCTGCAGCAAAAGCGTAAAATTTCTTCATACTTAAGTAATGATAAGGTTAAAATAATATTAATAAAAAATGTATTAGCAAGGTAAGAAGCATGCTCCGCGCTTATGGTGGGGCATATTTTGCAGCAAAAGTATGAATATTTTTTGCAGGCGCAAAAATATTTTTGTGGAATTTTATGATTTATGTTAAAGAACATATTTTTTTGCTCAAAAAAGTACGGTGCGCACTCCCGTGTGGGAGTCGCACCGTGCATTATATTCAGGGAATTATTATCCGGGGTGTATTATCAGCGGATAACAATCTTTGCTGAGCGGGCGGGTGTGTTCACCAGGTAAACGCCGGGCTCAAGTGTGCAAGTGAAGGTGTCATCAGCCACGCCGCTGTTAACCAGGGCACCGCTTACGTTGTAAACGTTTACGGTCTGGCCGCTTACGCCGGTGACGGTGAGAGTACGGTCGCTGATGAGGATGCTTACGTTGTCTGAGTCAACGGCAACATCTGAGATGCTGACTGCAGCGCGAGAGTCCACGCGAACGTCATCCAGCAGGAAGGGCTTGATGTTGTTTCCGGCTTCTATGGTCATGCCCACAGAAACTTTCTTACCTTCATAAGCGCTCATGGGAACTATGAGCTGCTGCCAGCCGGTGTAGGGCTCGTTGGCAAGGTTGAGGACGTGGATGGGATGTTCCTCACCGTTGTCATTTACAAATACGGTGATGATGTCATCAGCAGATACGGCAACGTTGTAGTAGAAGCTGAGAACGGGATCATGAACGCCTGCAATTTCAATCTTTGAAGAGCGGATGGTGGCTGAGAGACCGGGGAGGATGGATGCAAATTCCATCATGTCATCTCCGTCAAGGCTGTAAACGTACTGTCCGTCCACCAGGGCGCGGTTGTTAGATGTGAGGTACCAGAAGCCGTACATGCTTTGGTTCTGGGTTACCCAACCGTCAGGACCGTTACCGCCGAAGCTTTCAACGTAAGGAATTTCAAAAGCGTAACCCACGGCAACGGTGTTTGAAACAACGCCTTCTTCTGCGCGGCCGTGTTCATTGTCAGCGTAAAGCATGAAGTTAACGTGTCCGTAAACCTCGGGTTCGCAAACGCGGGCCTTGAGTGAGGTGCCCTTGAGGCCTTCAATGATGACGTCGCCGTCAACGGTGCAGAGGGTGTAAGTCACCAGGTCTTCATGCTGCACTTTTCCGTGGATGTCTTTTGCGGGAGTCCACTCAATGAGTACTTCACCGTCATTCTCAGTTTCTTTAACCTTGAGTGAAGAGGGTGATTTAACAGCATATACGCCTACGTATGCGCTTGCATAAGTAGATGCACCGCGGCCTTCAGCGTTGCTGGCTGAGCTTGAGTATTCATAGATGGCGCTGGCGGGAACATTGTCAGTGAAGGTGTATGTCTCACCGGGAACAACGTTTTCAAATGCTGCCACCATATTGCCCTGACGTGAGATTTCAAGACCGGTGAGCGCGGTGAGTTCGTTTCCTTCAATGTCCACAGTGGGAGCGGTAACTGTGATGGCCACCTTGCTGAAACCGTCAGCATCAGGCACAAGGGTCAGGGCGGTGGGAGCGCCGGGAGCGCTGCCGCTGGTGGGGGCTATGAACTCAATGTCATCAATAGCCAGCTGGTAGCCCTTGTCAGAGCAAGAGTGGAAGCAGATGTAGTAAAGGCCGTCTTCAGGAACAGATACAAAGCAGCTCTCGCGTACTTTGTCAGCTGAGGTGAAGGCGTTGGAAACGGTGTGGCGTTCCATAACCACGGTGTTGAGACCTTCCACGGTGGGTTCTGTACCCAGAAGGATTTCCAGGTCATCAGGGTTCTCAGGGTAGTAAGTACCGGTGAAGTAAGAAAGCTGATACTGCTTGCCGGCCTGGAGCTTGATGCCGGGAGTGATGAGGTATTCATCTTTGGGGGCATTGGTCATACGGGTCTTGGCCGCCTTGTCAATCCAGTACCATGTGCAACCGTCGTGGTTGCCGTCAATGACCTGCATGGCACCCAGACCAACGGCGTAGTCATCAAATGTCATCACGTAAGGAGGATTGATATAGCCAATGCTCTGTGATTCTGTTTTAGCGCCGGTGGAGACGGCGGTACCGTTCATGGCGTAAACTACGTAGTATACGTCAGTGGGCTGGTCAGGATTATAGGTGTCAGTGTACTTTGATGACTTGGTGCTGTTGCAAACCACGGTGTTGTCCGGCATACGTACCACGCGGTAAGTGAGCTTGGAGCGTGAGATGGTCTTGCCGTCCACGGTGTAACCCACGCCCTTCCAGGTGATGGTGTTGTCATTACCTGAGCGTGTGAACTTAACTTCTGCGGGAGCAAAGGGAGCTGCAGTACCGGCATATGCGGTAACGCGAGCCTCGGGTGTGGTGGCGGAGCCGTCAGTTGCTGAAACGGCTATGGTGTGGAAGCCGTCAGTAAGGTCAGCAAGGTTTACAGTAACTGTTTCACCGGGCTGAGCCTGTGCAGAAGCCACTTCCTGGTCATCAATCTTCACTGTGTAAGTGAGCTGGCTGAGGGGTATGGAACGGAAAGTGGTTTCGGGCAGAGTGAACTTAACTGTAGCTGCGGCTGGGTTGCCCAGGTCAGCCACCATGTCAGTGATGTATTTTGCGCTTGTAGCTGCGGGATGGAATACCACCATGCCGTCCATGCCCTGGTTGGGAGAGATGGCACCTACAGTGGTTGCGGCTGCGGTAGCGGGGTTAACGGTGTAGAGAACGTCCGGATTGCCGGCAGTACCGCGAACCAGAAGGTAGAAAAGTCCGGCGGCAGATGAGTATGTACCGGTTGAGCCCTCTGTAACGGTGAGGCCGGTGCTACCGACTTCTGTTTCTGCGTAAGTCTGAGTGTTAATCTTCATCAGCTTTCCGTCAGTGTTGATGGACAGCAGATCTTCTCCCACCATGTGCATGGCCACATAGGGGGCCTGCAGGTTTGTCTTATATTCATATGTAAGACGGGTGGCATTGAACAGGTACAGTTCAGCACCGGTGGGTGAGATTATTGAGGCGAAAACGTCATCAGCGGTCTCAACACCGGTTGCGGCAGCATAAGCGGTTCCGGCAATGGGTGTGGTGCTTCCAAGATAGTTTACGCTGCCCACCTTACCCATGTCATTGAGAGAGATGCTTTGCTGGAGGGCAGTGTTCATGCCCAGGAAGGTGGATACGGAAGAGAAGAAATAGGTGTTGTTGTTCAGGAGAACCGCACCGCCGTTGGCGTGTAGTTCCTGGTTGGATTCCAGGAGCTGGAGTCCGCCGGATGTGCTGGACAGACTGTAAAGCCCATGCTCTCCGTTAATGGTACCTGTCATGTAAAGGTTAACCGCGGGGTTGCCGATTTGCGCGGCGGCACTGAGTCCCATGGCGGTCAGGGCACCAAAAAGTAGAAACTTTTTCATACGTTGGGAATAGATTAGTGATATATAATTGATTAAATTTTTGTCAGAATGCTCAGAGTGCTCAGAGTGCACGCAAATATATGTTTTTTTTTTCATAGTTTGTATTACCATGAATTATTTTTAACTTTGTGCCACAATTTTTCCTATTTATTATGGCACTTAATTATATCTGGGCGGCATTTTTCCTTATAGCCTTTGTGGCGGCGGTGTGCGTAACAGTCTTCACCGGTGATATGACTGTGTGGTCACGTATGATGAACGCCACATTTACCTCTGCGGGAACGGCATTTGAGATTTCGCTGGGCCTGACCGGTGTGCTGGCGCTGTGGATGGGGCTGATGCGTATAGGTCAGGAGGGGGGAATCATAAACTTTTTCGGGCGCATGGTTAGTCCTCTCTTTACCCGTCTTTTCCCGGGAGTGCCCAAGGGGCATCCGGCCATGGGTTCCATATTTATGAATGTGAGTGCCAATATGTTAGGTCTGGATAATGCAGCCACTCCGCTGGGCCTGCAGGCCATGAAGGAGCTTCAGGAACTGAACCCGAAAAAGGATACGGCCACTGATGCCATGATAATGTTTCTGGTGCTGAATGCCTCCGGACTGTGTTTTATTCCCATTTCCATAATGATGTATCGTGCTCAGGCCGGTGCAGCTAACCCTACGGATGTCTTTCTGCCCATCCTGCTTGCCACGTTCATAAGCACGCTGGTGGGTATTATAGCTCTGTGCCTTAAGCAGCGCATAAGGCTTCTGGACCCGGTGCTTCTGGCGTGGCTGGGAGGAATGTTTGCTTTCATAGCCGGAATAGTGGTGTTTTTCACCACACTGCCTCAGGAGAAGGTGGAGCTTTACAGCGGCTTTGTGGCAAACTCGCTGCTGATGCTGGTTATAGTGAGCTTCCTGGTGGCGGGCATGAGGCGTAAGGTAAATGTTTACGGGGCGTTCATTGAGGGTGCCAAGGATGGTTTCCGCACGGCTGTCACCATAATTCCGTATCTGGTGGCCATACTGGTGGCCATAGGTATTTTCCGTGCCTCCGGTGCCATGGATGTGCTTACTCAGTGGCTTACCGCAGGGGTTAATGCCCTGGGTATGGACAGCGGATGGGTGGAGGCGCTGCCCACGGCGCTTATGAAGCCTCTGAGTGGAAGCGGGAGCCGCGGACTGATGATTGACCTGATGAGTATTCACGGGGCTGACGCCTTTGTGTCACGTGTGAGCGCGGCCATCCAGGGCAGCACTGACACCATGTTTTATGTGCTGGCAGTTTACTTTGGCAGCGTGGGGGTAAGGCGCACACGCTATGCGGTGACATACGCCCTGCTGGCAGATATCACCGGCTCTGTGGCCGGAATAGTGGCGGCTTATATATTCTTTAGTTAAGACGCAGTTCCCGGCGTTAGCCAATATTGGGGAACGGCTATCTAAGGTGAGGGGATTAACCTTATGCCTTGGTTAAGGGGTTTTAGCCTAAGACAATGTAAATGACCGCTATGTAGGCGGCCAGAACCACAAAGAGCACCAGGCCTGCAATGAAGGAGGCTATGGCTGTGTTGCGCCATGCACCACGGGGCATACGCATGCCAATGAGTGCGCACACCACTGTAAGTACGCTGATGCCTAATGACCAGAAGCCTGATGAGGGGGTGGGAATTACCAGCGCAAACCACGCGCACAGGGCAAGCACAAGGGCTGCCAGTGCAAACCATCGGCGGGGGTAGGACCGGAAGGTGCTTTCTTTGGCAGTGCTGTTTACAGTTTCTGCGGCGGCTGATGTTTCAGCTGGTGCCGCTGTGGTGAGAGGAGTGTTTTCCGGAGCCTGTTGCTGAGCGCTCAGGGTGTCAGTTATGTTTTTTTTGTCAAGGTCTTTTTCCATAATGTCAGAGAGAGCCGCGGTTCAGATTAGAGAGAGGGGGTAAGCGGCATTTTATAGTTTAGACGCAGCGGATGTTAAAAAGTTTAGAGAGGCTTAAAAAATTATCATAGCATAGTTATATAAATAGATATGTAATATGTGTGACGGGGCCTTACAGTGCGTCTGTTAAGGAGTGATGAGTTGCAACTGAAAACCACCTGCGTGTATACTTTATGCAAATTTGTAGTGCAACTTCAAATTAGCATAAAATAAGTTGGGGTGGATTAGGTTAGGTGGTGGAGGCTCCTATTCTTCTTCCAGGGTGAATCCTGCGGCGCGGAGAGCGTCCCAGAAGCCGGGGTATGACTTGTCTGTCACTTCTGCGTCTTTTATCATCATTCCGGGAATCAGGAGCGCCAGTGTTGCCAGGGCCATGGCCATGCGGTGGTCCCGGTAAGTCTCAAATTCAGGGATTTCTGTTACGGGGAAACGTCGGCCGTCCCAGCTGAGGGTTAGTGCGGATGAGTTGGATGAGTGCTCTGTTTCCAGGTGGCAGCCTATGCGGGCCATCTCTGCTGTAAGGGCGTTCAGGCGGTCACATTCCTTATGGCGCAGTGATTCCACACCTGTGAGGCTGAACGGTGTGCCTATGGCGCATGCTGTAGCCACCAGAGCGGGCACCATGTCAGGTGTTCCGCTTACGTCTAAGTCCAGCCGTGAGTGGAGGTCAGGTGTGGCGCTTAGTTCAAGGCCGGAGCCGTCTTCTGCCGGGGCGGTGAGGACACCAAGGCGGACAAAGATGTCTGCCGCGGCGGCATCGGGTTGTGCTGAGTGCAGGATGAGGTCCGGGAGTGTTATCCAGCCGGCGCTGATGGCGGCTGTCTCATACCAGTAAGTGGCCGCGCTCCAGTCTGCCTCAGGTTCAAAAGTCACGGGGCGGTATGAGCCGCTGACGGTGATGCTTTCCGGGATGATGTCCACCTCTACGCCGGCTTTTTCCATCATGGCAGCGGTGAGGCGCATATAGGGCTCTGAGCTGCGCTTGCCGGGAGTGAGAATGGTCAGAGGAGCCTCCATGACGGGAGCGGCCAGCATGAGGGCTGAGAGGTACTGGCTGCTGACGGTGCTGTCAACGGTAACGCTGCCTCCGCTGAGGCGTTTGCCACGGATGTGCAGCGGAGCATGGCCCTGACGGTCCGTATATTCTATGTCTGCACCTAATGAACGCAGTGCGCTGACAAGGGGTTCCACGGGGCGCTGAAGTAGAGAGGAGTCACCGGTGAGGGTTATTTCAGCGCCTTCTGTGGCGGCAAAAAAGGCTGTGAGGAAGCGCAGGGCTGTTCCGGAGCCTCCCAGGTGGGCGGTACCCTCCTTGAGTTGCAGGGCCTCCAGCAGGCGGTCAGTGTCGCTGCAGATATGCGGAGTGCTGCTGACGGTGCCTGTGCTTAGGGCTTCTATAATCATGGCACGTGCGGCAATACTCTTGCTCATGGGAAGCTGCACTGTGGCTTCCAGGATGTCATCAGGGGGGAAGATGCGGTAATTCATTTGAGTTCTCTTACGGCGTCACGGACATTTTCAAGTGCTTCACGGAGCACGCAGCGTGGTGTTCCCACATTGAGGCGGGCAAAGCCTTCACCGCCGGTGCCAAACATGGTACCGTCATTCAGGGCCAGATGCGCGCGGCTCAGGAGGAAGTCCATGAGCTGCTGCTGGCTCAGTCCCAGACCGCGGAAGTCCACCCACAGCAGAAATGAGGCCTGCGGAGCCACAACCTTTACGCCGGGAATCTCACGCTCACAGAATTCGGTGGCAAAGCGTATGTTCTCCTGTACGTAATCCAGCATCTGGTCCAGCCATTCCTCACCGTGCTCATAGGCGGCGCGTGCGCCAATGGTGCTCACCTGCACGGGGGCGCTGAACTCGTTCACTTCCAGCCAGTGATAGAAGGGTGTGCGTAGCTTGGGGCTGCTCACGGCCATCCATGAGCTCACCAGCCCGGGGATGTTGAAGGTCTTTGAGGGCGCAGCCAGCATGATGCCGGTGGCGCGTGCGTCATCGCTGACGCTGAGATAGGGGATGTGGGGGCGTCCGTGGAGCACAAGGTCAGAGTGTATCTCATCACTCACCACCACCATGCCGTGTTTGTGTGCTATGACGGCCACGGCGCGGAGGGTGTCCGCATCCCACTGTATGCCTATAGGATTGTGAGGGTTGCACAGAATCATCATGGCCGGCTTTTCTTCTTCCACCAGGCGCTGCAGGTCTTCCAGGTCCATGCGGTATTCCTTGCCGTCAAAAATCAGGGGGTTCTCCACGGGCACGCGGTCATTGCCCACAATGACATTGCGGAAGGGGTGATACACCGGGGGCTGGATGAGGATTCTGTCACCGCGGCGGCTAAAGAAGTTCACGGCATAACCTATGCCTTTGACCACACCGGGAATGAAGGCCAGCTCAGAGCGCTGCAGCTCAAAGCCGTGGCGGCGGCGCTGCCAGCTGATGATGCTGTCCCAGTAGTCATCACCGGTGACGGAGTACCCCAGCACGGGATGGTCCAGGCGCTTGCGCAGGGCATCAATGATGTCCGGGCATACGGCAAAGTCAAGGTCTGCAATCCAGAGGGGAGTCACGTCATGGCGCCCGAAGAGGGTGTCAAGGTTCTCAATCTTGGTGGCGCCGCTGTTGTTGCGGTCTATGACGCAGTCAAAGTTATATTTTTTCATGGCCGGAAAATTATATACCGCAAAAATAATAAAATTAATTTTATGGGAGAGGGAGATGCATCAGATAATTATAATATGGCATATAAGACTTATATGACGTATGTGACTTATAAGGAGAATATGTGATATATTGGTGCCGGTGAAACATACAAGGGCGGGGCGGATGTGGCTGTTATGCCGGCATCCGCCCCGCTGTTATCATGAACTATCAGTTTCTTTTTTCTCTGTAAACCCGGTTTATTCAGCGGTGTTTCTTCTGGGGAGCACAAAAACCAGAGGTTCGTAATCATGGAACACACCGTCACACTTAATCCAGGTTGTGCCCTTGGGCTGATGATTTTCCCAGTGGAACTCGTGGTACAGGTCTATCTGATAGGTCTGGTTAAGTTCCTTGATACCGAAAGTCATGTACTCATGAATATTCTTTGTGCCGTCATAGTTTCCCCACTCAAGTACTGTGGTTGCCAGATCGGGCGAAATTTCAGTGCCCACCGGGTTGCCACCATAGATATACTCAAGGGTGTTCATGTAGAAGCCGTGAAATTCAGCCATAATAGCGCGGGAGTTATCAGAATGACTTCTGAAGAAAGGAGCGGGTACATTTACTGGCAGATTATCCGGATCCACCCATTTTATTTCATAACGCTTCCCGTTATTTTCCATCCACATTTCAGTGCCGTACCAGTTGCCGGGAACCTTGGGGTCAAGAAGGTTATTGCCCTCGGAGTCCACCAGCCTTATCTGTAAGGTTATGGGATAGATGTCCCATATCACATCATCTGCCGGGCCATCATCGTCATCTGAACATGAGCTAAGGGCGACACTGCCGGTGACGGCCAGTATGACAGCAAGGAAACCGGTCTTGAATTTTGAAAGCAGATTGTTAATTTTCATAAGTTACTTACTAAGTTAGTTGGTTTGACATTCAGATAATAATTCACATTTGTGTTATAGTTAAAGCTTCCGCACTGGAAGTCAGAGGTTTTAAAAAATCCGTCATATTGGCCATAGTAACCCCAGTTATAGTGGACCCTGAAAATGGTGTGGCTATTGTTGTAGACATTGATTGACTGCATGTTTCCGGGGCGATGTAGATAACGTACATCCTTGCGGTTAACGGTGACTGTGGTTGATGAACCGTCTCTTATCCAGGCGTGATGCGCGTTTTGTTCCAAATCTGAACCTACAACAATATCAGGATAAGCACCGGGGGCCTTATACTGGGAAGATGGAGTGTATGTATATCCGTATTTATTGATTATTAATCCGAAGTATAGAGGTGAAACCGGTGTACCATCATAGTTGTATGACGCATGTCCTGTTTCAGCAATGTCATATAGGAACTGACTGGTTACCAGAGTTCCGTATGTCAGCGGCATGTCAGTCCATGGCATACGCAAGGGATTCCGGAAATATCTGAAAATCTGTCCAAAAGCCACGGGGACGCATCCGGCATATGCATGCCTGTCAGTTCCGGGTAATATGGGATAAGCAGCATTATAGTATCCCTCCTGACCCCAGGTACTTTTTACAAGATAATTGGAAGTGACAGTCTCAGTATTCTGAGTGACTATGTACGCGTATTTCTCCCACTCATCCTGCACGGCATAATACACTTCAGACATCACAAACTCACGCATTGTTTCATCCTCACTGGGATTGCCGGTGATGGGATTTGAGATTTCCTCAACAAGATAGCCCTTGGCTACCCAGCTTTTGATGGAGTCCTGCATCTCCTGAAAAACGCTTGAATTTGTTTGGGCGGTTGCAGCGGCTATCACCGGAGAGGATTTATATTTCTTCCATTCATTGCTGATAAACTCCTGTTCCTCCCGACTCTTTTCCGCAGCCATCTCCAAGAGCATATCCTCTTCCCAGAGCTTAACGCCAAAGGGCTTGGTCATTTCATCAGTACCGTAATGGCCGGTCTCACTAAAAGCTAATACGGGATAGTGCGTTGAATCCGCGCTGATAACCAGGAAACCACCGTTATCATCAAGATTTACGGCCAGCATTTTAGAAGCGCCCCTGCTCTTGGCAATAGGCGTTACGGTGTATGAATATCCTGAGCGTGACTTATCCTTATGCAGGACGCCTGCTATCATATTATCTATCACAGAGCCACCCGGGAATACCTCGGCAGCTTCAGCGGAAGCGGTGAGCCGGGACTCTGTTTCAGGCATAACAGGCTCATCTTCATTAGCGCAGCCCGTCAGAAGCAGAGGAAGCAGTAATGTGAAAATTGATTTCTTCATGGTTGTAATTATTTAATGTAGGAGCCTATTGCGCCCTAAAATTAATGATAAATATTGAATTTGGTAGCTAATTAGTAAGAAATATTGTCAGAATGGCTTTATTTTTTTTAATTTGGCTTTGTTTCCGGCTGTAATATATCGGGGTGGCTGTCTTTCTTAGGGTTATCTTTTACGGGGGAGGATTTCTTGGCTTCATTGATAAGGGCGTGCGCTATTTTTCTATTGACAGCGAGCCTACATATGTGTTGCCAAGTTCTGTGGTTAGTGTAATTTGACATGAACGGATTCCTTCAGTGTTAAATGAAACAAACATTTCTTCTGAATCAAATGTCTCAGCAATGTAATTTCCTGAGTTCTCATCCTGGATAAAGATGGTACACTCACCTTCCGGAATGGTGAATGACACAGTAAGGCACTCCTCAGTCAGAGTACAGAAAATCTGTTGCCTCGAGGGAGTCCGGGGTCTAAAATCTTTTGGCGGATTAGGACAAGGTTTAAGTTCGCCATCATCGTACCCTGTTGATGGAGGGTTTTTGTCATCTGCATAGGCCGGAAAAGCAGCCATTGAGAATAATAAAGAGAGAGCCATTAAAATGATTCTAAAAGCTTTCATGATTATTGATTTTTAATAGTTGAAGATTCAATAATCACAAAATTAGACGGCTTTTATTTACATCACAAAAAAATGGGCAAAAATATTTTCCTCGTAGTCAGGTATAACAGGCGGTAAATCAGGCTAATACAACAGGAGGGAAAATCGCTGAATTCCTCATGTCGCCAAAATGCCGCATAATGCTGATAATAAGTGAGTTCGCGTAGTCACCTCCTGTATGGTGAGGAAAAATAATTTAAATAAAAAGTAAGAAATGGAAGATATTCCGGAGCTGAACCACAGCTTGTCAGGACAAATGCCTTAGAAAAATCTCTTTATCCTTTGCTTCTGAGTTAGCAATTCGCTCTGCTAGACGTGTCTTTTTCAAATAGAAGAATTTGTATTTTATATCCAGAAACAGGCATACGGCACGGACAGAGAACCCGGCAACGACAAGTGAAAGGAAAGTAATATCGCTCTCTTTCAGGAATGGGCACTGGTGGCGCAGACGTGTAATGATACCGTCCATATATAAATCCGTAGCTTCCTCAATTTCCTTAAGTTTCTTAGGGGTACGTAACTTCTTCAGTTCCTTTTCTATATTATGGAGAATATCTTTTTGTGCGGCTTCTGAATCACCTTTCTCATAATATTGGTTGCAGAGCATGTTCAGCGTTGCCCATTTCTCCTTAAACAGATTCTCCATAATTAGAGCATTACGCGTGTCATCTCCAGTTTTTGAGTCCAGTTCTTTACGCAAATCAGATATGGTAACAGAATTTTTCCGGAGCTGCTCAGAAAGCTTTGAATTACGGGCGCTGAAATTGTCAGCTTGTTCTTTAAGATATAAAACGGAGGTCATTACGGACTCCAGCTCCGCTTTTTTCTTGCGGATATGCAGCTGATAAATGGTGATGAGAAGTACCATGAGCAGGACGGCAACGGCTATAACGAGTGTCAGCTGAAAAGAAAGTTGCTTGGAGCGTTGCGTGCTCTCTGTGGCTCGGGAATGATAGAAATCACTTTTTACTCCACTTATAGATTCATCCATAATCCCACGAACTACCTTACTTTGAAGACGTAACAGTGAATCAGCACTAATGAATGCTTTCTCATAATCTTGTTGTTGTCTATTAAGGAGGTATATTTGGAAAAGGACATCATAGGCTTGAGCATCTGAGGTTGCAATTCGTGCTGCCTCGTTAAGTGATTGATTAGCGGATAAAAAATCATTATTGCCTCGGCTTATCTTACTTAAGAGGATAATTCGGTCTATAATTTCTTGATTAGAGGCATCTTCCCGGAGTGGGGGAAAATACTCTGGTTTTATTTCACCTATTCTATCCGTTGCTATCAAACTACTTACATAGGGAATATATAAATAGTATAATAAATTCGGGTCACGTGGATGTTCTCTTAACAGAACATTATGCAAACTGTCTAAAATATTATAGGCTTCCTCACTGCGAAACTCATTCAAATATATACAGGATAAATCACATAGTGCATACCTATGATTTGATGTTCTCTTTGAGATTTTATAGTTGTTGACTGCCGAAAGACTGTATTGCTCAGCCTGCCGGTAATTATATAAATTAGAGAACATATCACTAATAATTTCAGCTGACTTAGCTTTCCAGTAAGGGTGGTTGTTGTTGTCGGCAAGGTCATAGGCCGCCAGCATGTCTTTCATGGCCTCACGGTAATTGTGGGAGTCGTAGAAAGTCATTCCCCGGTAAAAGTAGGCGCGCTCAGAAAGGTCGCCCTCGTTGCGGTCTTTATAGTAGTCATACGCCACGGAAATGAGGGTGTCTGAAAGAACTCTGACCCCTGACTTCACCTGAGCCTGAGTGTAAAGGAGTGCATAGTACGCTGAGTCAGCGGCGGAGAAGTCCTCACGCTGTGCCTGTGAGAGTATCTCAAGAGATTTTGACGGGTCAGTTTCTATTATCTCATCCGCCTCACGGAGAATGCGCGCGTTTTCAGACTCCCCGCAAGAGAGCAACAGCGCTGCAAAGACGGAGGTAATGACAGTGATATAAAGTTTAGACTTCATGACAAGTGGGGAAAGATTTATATGA